>JBFIMP010000208.1:0-4859 GCA_041611635.1 Christiangramia sp. | reverse complement strand
TTTTGCCCTTTTATTCAGCTGAAGTGATTTCCAACTTCTTTAGTAGTGTAGGCTTATGGTTTGGGAAATTTGAGTTCAATGCCAGCATTTACTATATGGTTCGCTGGATCGGGTTTCAGATGAAAGGCTATAATATTATTGGGACCGCGGGAAAGGTTCTGCCTGTCATTACAATTTTAATTATTATAGGACTTAGCTTATTTAGAAAATACAGGAACACCACACAACTTTTAACCAATATGCTTTTTGCTGTAACAGCATATTTGCTTTTTTCAACTACAGTGCATCCATGGTATTTAGCAATTCCTTTGATGCTTAGTGTATTCACTAATTTTCGTTATATGATCGCCTGGTCTGCGATTGTATTTTTAAGCTATTACGCTTATTCTAACAGTGATTTTGAAGAGAATCTTTGGTTAATTGGTCTGGAATATCTTGTCGTTGCTTATTTTCTTCTGAAGGACCTCAATTGGGTGCCCGCGAAATTAAAAATGCACTAAGCTTCAAATTCTTCACCCACCTGAGCTTCAGAATTCTTTAAAAGATACATATCCCGCATATAAATGATCGCACCAAAGAAATGCGCTGCTATTAGAACCGGATCATGACGGAAAATTCCATACGTGAATAGAAGAGCAGAGCCAATTAAACTTAAGATCCAGAACCCCATTGGCAGGGATGATTCCTGTGTTTTTTCTGAATGATACCACTGGTAAAAAAACCTGGAAGTATATACTATCTGTGCGGTTATTCCCAGGCCTATAAGCCAACCGGCAATGTCCCCCGTGTTAAAGAGAACCTTAGACCAGGTAAGACTGCCGAAGAAAATAATATATATAGCGATTCCAACTGGAAAGATAGCGACCAGCGACTTAAAAAAGATATTTCTTTGATGCCATTCGCCCATTAAGAAAAGGTTACGCCAGTAAATACCATAGATTAGAAATTGACCAAGCATGATGGCGAAATCCTCTCTCAAATATCCATAGGTGAATAAGAGAATAGAGGCTAAAAGACTAAGTTTCCAAAACAAGACCGGAGTTTCAACTTTCTGCGATTTTTCAGATAAAAACCATTGGGAGATCAGTCTGGCCGAGAACAGAAGTTGGGCTAAGAAGCCAATTGCGAAGATGGGCCAGTTTTGCATAAGATCTTAAATTAAAAAAGCTGCTCAATATTAATCAAATTTTAATATCGAGCAGCTTCAACTGATGGCAATTATTTGTTAATTACATATCCAGTAAATATGCAAAAACCAGGGGAGCAACTATCGTCGCGTCACTTTCTATGATATGTTTTGGAGTATTAATGTCTAATTTACCCCAGGTGATCTTCTCGTTTGGAACCGCTCCGGAATATGATCCATAGCTGGTTGTTGAATCTGAGATCTGGCAGAAATAGCTCCAGAAAGGAGTATCTGTTCTTTCCATATCCTGATACAGCATTGGTACCACGCAAATAGGGAAATCTCCGGCAATACCTCCGCCTATCTGGAAGAATCCAATTCCTTCTTTAGAATTTTCGGTATACCAGTCGGCAAGAAAAGTCATATACTCAATTCCAGACTTCATCGTGCTGGCTTTCAATTCACCTTTTAATACATAAGAGGCGAAAATGTTACCAAGTGTGCTGTCTTCCCAGCCCGGAACTACCATTGGCAGGTTCTTTTCGGCTGCAGCATACATCCATGAATCCTTAAGATCTATTTCATAATGCTCTTCCATCACTCCGCTTAAAAGCAATTTGTGAAGAAATTCATGCGGGAAATAGCGCTCACCATTTTCCTCAGCATCTTTCCAGATCTTGAAGATATGCTCCTGGATTCTTCTGAAAGCTTCTTCTTCAGGAATACAAGTGTCGGTCACACGGTTTAGTCCCTTTTCCAACAGGTCCCATTCCTCCTGTGGAGTAAGGTCACGATAATTTGGAACTCTTTTATAATGTGAATGTGCGACAAGGTTCATCACATCCTCCTCCAGGTTCGCACCCGTACAGGAAATAATATGAACTTTATCCTGGCGAATCATTTCTGCAAAGATCTTCCCGAGCTCTGCGGTACTCATCGCACCGGCAAGGGAAACCAGCATCTTTGAGCCGTTCTCCAGTTGTTTTTCGTAATCCTTGGCCGCATCTACTAATGCTGCTGCGTTAAAGTGTAAATAATATTTCTCAATGAATTGAGATATTTGTCCTTTACTCATCTTCGTCTTCTTCGTTGAAATTTTGATATTTGAATTTGTAGCTCAACATCTTGTAATAAAGTTTAGCCGCAAGGAAATCTGATGATTTCTCTTTTTCATTCGGGCATAGCTCTACGATATCGAATCCTACAACATTCTTCTTTTTGAACATCATTTTCAGGAATTCCAGTGTTTCGTACCAGAACAATCCTCCTGGTTCCGGAGTTCCTGTAGAAGGCATAATGCTTGGATCAAACGCATCCAGGTCTATCGTAATAAAAACGTTGGGCGTCATCTGGCCAATGGCATCTTCCTGCCAGTCTTCGTATAGATCATGAGCAAAATATACCTGGTTTTCATCCATATGGTCATTTTCTGAAACATCCATCGAACGAATTCCTACCTGGATAAGGTTTGTGGTCTTGCTGGCTTCGTGTAAAGCGCAGGCGTGGTTACATTTAGAACCTTCATACTCCGGTCTAAGATCGGCGTGGGCATCTAACTGTACAACGGTGAGATCTTCGAAAGACTCGTTAAACGCTCTGATGCTTCCAATCGAAATAGAATGTTCTCCCCCAAAAAGGGTTACGAACTTATCCTGTTTAATATAGTTCTTGGTAGTCTTGTAAACCGCTTCTACCATTTTTTCTGGTGAAGTATTTTCGGTTACAGGAGGGGCAAGGTAAATACCCTGTCTATATACCTCGCTACGGGTTTCGATATCATACAGCTCCATGTTCTCGGAGGCGTTCAAAAATGCATCAGGGCCTTTATCGGCGCCTTTTTGCCAGGTACTGGTACCATCATATGGAACAGGAATCAATACCACTTTTGCTTCGTCTATACGAGCGTGCTTATCGGGTATCCCGGCATAATTCTTTTTGCTCATGGCTAATTGAATTGATTAGTTAGTTGATTTTTAAAGTTATAAAATATTAATTGTTTCGGTCATAACCCAGAATGCTCAGCATATCTTCAGAATTTTGCTGTTCGCTGAACAAGCTGGTGGTTAATTCGCCGTTTTCGTCTCTGTCTATTAAAATATGTTTTGGTTGAGGTATCAAACAATGTTGTAATCCACCAAATCCACCAATAGTATCCTGGTAAGCCCCGGTATTAAAGAAGCCAATGTATAACGGCTTGTCTTTCCTGAATTTGGGCAGGTAGATCGCATTGGTGTGCTGCTCTGAGTTGTAGTAATCGTCACTATCACAGGTCAAACCACCCAGTAAAACTCTTTCATATTCATCGTTCCAGCGATTTACTGCCAGCATGACAAATTTTTTGCTGATGGCCCAGGTGTCTGGAAGCGTGGTAATGAAAGAGGAGTTTATCATATTCCATTTCTCACGATCGTTCTGTTGTTTTTGATATAGAACTTCGTAGATCGCTCCACCACTTTCCCCAACAGTAAAACTTCCAAATTCAGTAAAGATGTTTGGTACATCTACCTCAGCTTCTTCACAGGTAAGTTTGATCTGGTTAATGATCTCATCCACCATATAAGCATAGTCGTATTCGAAGGCAAGGGAATTCTTAATTGGGAATCCGCCACCTATGTTCAGGCTGTCCAGGGTAGGGCAGATCTTTTTAAGGGCAATATAAACCTTCAGGCATTTGTTTAATTCGTTCCAGTAATAGGCAGTATCGCGAATCCCGGTATTAATGAAAAAATGCAGCATTCTAAGATCTACCTGTTCATTTTCCTTGATCTGTTTATTATAAAACGGAACAATATTTTTATATCCAATACCCAATCTTGACGTGTAGAATTCGAATTTTGGTTCTTCCTCAGAAGCTATACGAATTCCAACCTGGAATTTGTCATTGATTTTTTCTGAAAGCAGGTCCAGTTCTTCATAATTATCGATTATAGGGAGGCAGTTCTTATGACCACCATTTAATAACCGACTAATATTTTCTACATACTCATCTCTTTTAAAACCATTGCATATCACCCACCTGTCATCAGAGATCTTACCCGATTTTTTCAGTTTTTCAACAATGTTGATATCAAAGGCCGAAGACGTCTCGATATGGATATCATTTTTTAAGGCTTCATTTAATACATGTTCAAAATGAGAACTTTTTGTACAATAGCAATAATTGTAAGTTCCTTTATAATCATGTTTTTCTATAGCAGATTTAAACCATCCCTTCGCCCGGCCAATATTCTGTGATATTTTAGGTAGATAAGTGAATTTAAGGGGGGCACCATATTTCTTTACCAGATCCATGAGATCGATATCATGAAATTTTAATTGTGTTCCTTCTAGATTAAATTCTTCCTGCGGGAAGTAGTAGGTTTGGTCGATTAGATCGCTGTACTTGGTATTCAATTTGTTATAAAAATTTAGAGCTAAAAATTAGAGAATAATTTATAGGGTCAAAAAGATCAACTGGTAAATTAATGTTAAGAAAAAGTATCCGGGAATCCAGGGTGCGGTCGAAGGGATTTCGAGCACTTAGAAAATTTACATCTGAAGCGTATTCAGACTCAAAAGAAAAAATTCTATTCAATTACATAAAAATCGAAAAGAGGCAGATTGGTCGGCCTCGCTTTTTGACGTGGTAAATGTATTAAAAAAATAATATGAAAAGCTAAAAAAAATATTAATGCATACCGAGGTTAATTACCTCCTGTTCAGTAAGATTTCTGTGTCTTCCGCGGGCAAGATC
>JBFIMP010000207.1:0-4871 GCA_041611635.1 Christiangramia sp. | reverse complement strand
TTCATACAATTCAGCCAGGTTATAACTTTCCTCCAGGCCTAAAATACTAATTTTGTGTTTAAGCTTATGGACGCTTGAAGAAGCTTCCTTTAAATTATGTTGCAGTATATTATCCTTATATGTAGCAATTTCTTGAGGTAGCTCCCTTTTCACCACGTTAAGTAATTTAGCCTCAAACTCTTTATCTCCACCTGATAGCTGGTGTACATAGGATAGGTTAGGTTGCTCTTTCATTTTTCAGGTGGTTTTTTTTTTAAGCTAAAATAAAAGGTGGTACCATGCCCTGCACGGCTTTCCAGCCATATATCCCCATTGTATAGATCAACTATCTTCTTGACTATACTTAGTCCAATACCCGTTGATTTCTTATCACTATTCACCGAGCTGAAGATCTTAAAGATCTTGGTGTGATATTCTTCTGGAATGCCGCAGCCGTTGTCGCTTATAAAGAATACGAACTCATCTTCTTTAGTTTCCACACCTATTTGCACCAGTCCTTTTTCCTTGTCTATATAGTTCACTGCGTTACTGATGAGGTTCTGGAACAGCTGCTGTATCCTGGTGGCATCTGCCTTGATTTTTGGAAGTTGATCTGTTAATTTTACCTCGATATGCGAGGGAATATAGATCATGGATATGATCTCCTCTACCAGGTTATGTGTATCGATCTCTTCTTTTCTAAGGTTGGCAGAATCTATACTTGAATACTTCAGGATATTTTCAATAAGGTGGTCCATTTTCTCCACCTTGTTCTCCATTAGTTCGATGTTCTTAAGGCTTTCCTCGCCCAGTTTCTCCTGAAAATCTTCTTTGGTCCAGGTAAGCAATGCCGATATATTACGCAGGGGTGACTTCAGGTCATGGGAAACTATATGGGCATAATCGTTCAATTGCTCATTTCTTATAGCCAGGTCTTCCAGCAATTCCTGTTGTTTGGCCTCCAGTTTTTTCTGGTTGGTGATGTCCAGGTGAATTCCAATGGAACCAATTACTTTCCCTTTAACATCATAATTTGGGGCACCGCTTATAAGCCAGTTCCTAATATCACCATTTTTGGTGCGAACTTTTACCTCATAAGAATCTGAGATTCCCTTGACCCGTTTATTGTTCTTATGGCTTAGCTTTTCTTTATACTCTTCGAGAAGCAAAAGATCTGATGCTTTATTCCCGGTAAGCTCTTCTACAGAGTAGCCGCTGATATCGCAAAAGCTCTGGTTGGCAAAAAGCACCCTGTCCTGGTTGTCTACTTCTATGAGGCCCAGGTTCATGTTCGCGATGATATTACTGTATTTTTCCTTTTGAGCCTTGAGACTTTCTTTATAGCGTTTACGAAGGGTTACATCGTCATAGCTCCAAAGATGCCCTTTATACTCGCCATTGGTATAGATGGGAATGTAACTGCGTTCATAGACCCTGCCGTTGGCCAATTTCAATTCTTCGCTTATTACGGTCTTTCTATCTGCCAGCAGGGCATTGATGCGATTTACAAATTTATCAGGCTCTTCAAAATGATGCTTGGAGTCTTCGGCGGCGTTGCTGCAATCGGCTCCTTTTAGTGCTTCGGGAGGAGCAGGGATCCCGAACATATTGCAAAAACGCTGGTTGGTAAGCAGGATCTTTCGATTCTCGTCCTCCAGCAGGATACCGGTTTGCATGTTCATGATAAGGGTAGACATCCGGTTTTCAGACTCCATCAGCTTTTCTATGGCCATCTTTTTATTGGTTATATCCTCTATCGTAGCTACCTGGTATTCGATATTTCCGGCATGAGCCCTTACTGCAGTGACCGAGGTTCTTGCCCACAGAATGCTTCCATCTTTGTGGAAGTAACGTTTTTCCAAAATAAAACTGTCCATCTCCCCCGCATGTAACTTCTCCAGCAGTTCCCTGGATTCCTGTTGGTCATCGGGGTGGGTTAGTTCTTTCACATCGAGCAGCTTTAAATCTTCTTCGGTATAACCCAGCATCTGGCAGAGCGCCTCATTGACCATGAGAAAACCGGGAACCTTTGGGTCTATAAGGCTTACGCCTATGGGGGAATTCTTGAAAATGATATCGAGCTGCTGTTTTTGAAGCTCCATGGTTCGTTTCATTTCAGTTTCCCGGGTGATATCCCTCGCTATTCCCTGGGCGGCTATGGGTTTGCCCTTGGTATCATAGATTAAACTGGCATTGATCTGGACATATTTTTCCTCACCAGATTTAGTGCGTATTACCGCCTTGTAGTTTTTATACTGTCCCAGGGCATATAGTTCCTTAAAGGCTTTTACGGTATATTCATAGTATTCCTTTTTGACCAGTTGCATGAGGTTCACCGCTTCGTTATCAACATTAAAACCGAGCAGGTCCACGGCAGCCTCGTTCATTTTTATCACGTCACCAGAAAGCTCCATGACCACGTAGGCATCGTTGATGTTTTCGAACACTCCTTCGAGCTCAGAAGTTTTACGGGTAAGCAGTTCTTCCAGCTTCTGGTTGGAGAGCCTTAATTCCTCTGAGAGCTTGTAGAGTTCTGTCGATTTTTGTTCCAGAATGGCTTCAGCAGCCTTTCTGGCCGCCTTCTCTCTTTTAAGGGCGCGTTCGAGAACTTCAATATTATTGGTTGAGAACATGAGCCTTGGTCAAAATTTTAAACTTTACTTCGCTGCCGTCTGCTTTGATCTTTTCTAATTCGATTTGGTAGCCAGAATCGTAATGTTCAAAGGTTTTTTCCATTAACGCCTTTGCGAACATGTACAGGGAACGTTCAGAATAATAGATCATTTCCAGGTAATCCTTTCGCTGTTCCAGTATTTTAAAGAATGGTAGTTCGGCTCCGGGATAGATCTTTCTAACCTGGACGTGTATATGATTCTCTATGGAAGCCAGCATCGCAATGGGAGAGGAGTAGAGACTAAAAATATCCTTATGGTGTCTTTCCAGTATATGGAAAAAAAACTTTCCGTAGGCATAAATCAGGTCGTTAACTGGAATTCCCGTCTCTTCACTCAAATTGCCTATCAATTTTTGCATCTCAAAGAAATCGTAGGTGCCCACAGAGGTGTAGACCCCTTCAGAGGGTAGGTTGGATTTTAAAATGATGCTATCCAGTACTTCAAGGCCGAACTCCTGTTCTACCATTTCTAAAAATTCGGTAAATACGATTCCTTTCATTATGCTTTGATTAATTCGTTCATACTCCAGTAATCCAAAAGTGCTTTCAGTTTTTCAACATAATCATCATATTTCAAAGGCTTTATCATATAGCCAGCGATGCCGATCTTATAGCACTCCAGAACATCCTTGCGGTTGTTAGAGGTTGTAAGTATGATCGTGGGTATATATTTTAAAACCTCGTCCTTCTTCAATATTCTAAGAAATTCAATTCCGTTCATCTTAGGCATGTTAAGGTCAAGCAGGATGAGATCTGGCAGATTGTCTTTGTTCTGTAAAATTTTAATGGCCTGTTCTCCATCTGCCGCTTCGATTACCTGGTGCTTAAGATCCTCGCTCATGAGGGTTCGATGAATTTTCATTACTTCGATCTCATCATCCTCGATCAACAAGATATTTAATTTATTTTTCATAAGGTCAATACACTTCTAATCTATCAAAAATCGAATTAAATCTGATATTTAGAGCATTTCTTCGCCTAATGCAGGGTATCGAGGGTTGGATGGTATTTAAGTGTCGACGAATGGTAATTAAAAAACATTCCTAGGTTTTAGTATATTAGACTAAACTAAAGACTATTATTATGGAAAAATTTGAAATTAAAAAAGACAAAAGAGGCGAATTCCGTTTTAATCTTAAAGCAGGAAATGGTCAGGTAATTTTAAGCAGTGAAGGTTATAAGGCTAGATCTGGCTGCATGAACGGCATTGAGTCTGTTAAAAAGAACTCCCAGGAGGATGCTCGCTTTGAGCGGAGGGAAACTGCCACCGGACATAAGTTCGACCTAAAATCTACTAACGGCCAGGTTATAGGGACCAGTGAGGTTTATAACTCAAAAGCCGCAATGGAAAATGGAATTACTTCAGTGAAAAAGAATGCACCAGATGCAGCAATAGACGACAAAAGCGACGAGTGATATACCGGTCTTTAAGGATTTTAAAAAAAGCTCTCACTGGGGGCTTTTTTTCATGGATTCTGAAGATAACCTGAAGCAGTAATTTCAGCTTAAAACAGATCATCGGCGGGTAAACATACAATTAGAATAAAAAACTTGTCTTTATATGAAAAGCTATTAGGTGGAGAAAAAGGGAAGCATGATTTTAGCTGATTTTGAATGCGTTGGATTTATTCCTTGATGATTCTAAAGCCTTTTAAGTTATAGTCTCACCTCAAGCCCGGAAAGGCTAAAATAAGAGATGCCAGGCTAAGAATGCTTTCTAGAAATGGAGGAAGAATAAGTTTTCCTGATGTAAAGTATTGTTATTATTTAATTGGTTATTAGGATACAAGTTTCACTGGCAGCTTTTTTTTGCTGACTACCTATGGTTTTCAAGCGTGTATTTATCTTTAAGCATCTCCAGCTTTTCCTGGGTTAAAGGTTTGGTAATTACTTCCTTTACCAGGGAGTGATTGTTAACGAAGTCAAGTTCTTTGCTATCCTGTGAGAAGGTAAGTATAAAAATCTCTGGCTTATTCGGGAGATCCATTTTATCCAGTTCTTTCAGGAAGTCTATGGCATCCATTTCAGGCATATTCAGATCCAAAAAAATGAAGGGACTGTAATCAAGATCTGGTAACATTTTAAGGACCTCACCGGCCGTGTTGAACCTGTAGATATCGGTATCTGGAAATTCATTCTTTAAAATGCGGGTTTGAATTGCATTGATTATTTCTTCGTCATCGATTAAGAAAATTTTTTCTAACTGCATAAGTAGGGT
>JBFIMP010000206.1:0-4920 GCA_041611635.1 Christiangramia sp. | reverse complement strand
GACAGAATTAGATATAAGATCCAGACCGCTACGGTCACCGAGAAGCTCATTGCGATTAATGTGCTGGTGTTTATATTGTTCTTTCTTTTAAAAACGATCGCTTATCTTTTCCAGCTGCCGTCTGACTTTTTACTGGAATGGTTCGTATTTCCCAAGGAACCCATGGAATTTTTGCTAAAGCCATGGTCTATCATAACTTATTCCTTCTTACATAGCGGGATATGGCATATTTTATCGAATATGTTGATCCTGTATTTTTCAGGTATCTATTTTCTGAACTATTTTTCACCGAAACGACTTCTTAATTATTATTTCCTGGGCGTTATAATTGGTGCCCTTGTTTATATGTTGAGCTATAATCTTTTCCCTGCTTTTCAGGGAACAGGTCGTTCCTACCTTATGGGGGCTTCTGCCGGGGTTATGGCGGTATTAATCGGGATTGCTTCGCATGTTCCAAATATGCGGGTTAGATTGATGCTAATAGGCAGTGTGAAATTCTGGTGGATCGCGGCATTTTTAGTAGTGCTGGACGTTATCCAGATCCCCATGGGAAATGCAGGAGGCCATCTAGCTCACCTTGGTGGAGCAGCGCTTGGATATTTATATACCAACCAGCTTAAAAAAGGCAATGATATAGGAAAGTGGTTCGAGAATTTAATGGATTACCTAGCTTCGATCTTTAGCCCCAGGGAACGTAAAGCTCGAATGAAGACCGTTCATAGAACAGGTAAAACGGCTAAAACTGCCAGGCGTACTACGACATCTAGAAGTGTTAGTAAGGACGAGAAACAAAAGAGGGTGGACGCTATACTGGACAAGATTAGCAAGAGCGGTTACGAAAGTTTGAGCAAAGCTGAAAAGGATTTCCTGTTCCAGGCTGGTAAAGAAGATTAAATGAAGAAATTAGGCTTATTCGATAAATTCATATTTATCCTGAATTCTCTCGCAGCAACAGCTTTATTATTTTCATATTTACTGCCGCATATTCCTCCAAAATCATTTCCATTACTTTCGGTATTAAGTCTGGGTGTACCGGTACTTATAATTCTGAACGCATTATTCCTGGTTTACTGGATTTTCCGATTAAAGCGGCAGGTCTTGCTTTCACTTATTGTTTTATTACTTGGTTATAAATACGTTGCAGGTTTTGTTAGGATCCCGGTTGGTGATGATGAGATAAAAAAGGTGTCAGACCTTTCTCTTATGAGCTATAATGTACGCATGTTCAATGCGTATGAGTGGACCTCCAGGAAGGATATTCCCGAGAAGATCACTGGTTTCATTAAAGAAAATGATCCCGATATTCTATGCATACAGGAACATTATATTGGCGCAGCAGAACTGGCCAGGATCTACCCGTATGAGTATGTAAAACTTAAGGGGAAGAATGCTGAATTTGGTTCGGCGATCTTTTCAAAACTCCCGATTATAAATCAGGCTTCGCTGGATTTTCCGCAGCATGGTAATAACAATGCTATTTACACCGATATTGTGGTGAATAAAACAGATACGGTTCGCATATTCAACGTGCATTTTCAATCTCTGAATATAAAGCCGGGGATAGACGACCTGCAGAAAGAAGACTCAAGGAAATTATTGGGCAGGATAGGTTACGGTTTCTCCCTGCAGCAGGAGCAGGCAGAGATGTTGATGGAAGAACTTAAAAGATCGCCTTATAAAACAGTAATCGCCGGGGATTTCAATAATACCAGTTTCTCCTATATCTATAATCTTATCAAACAGGACGACAGGTATAAGGATGCTTTTCTTGAAGCAGGCAGTGGTTTTGGTAAAAGCTTTAAACTGAATTATTTTCCGCTGCGTATAGACTTTTTACTGGTTGAAAAGGGTATGAGTATCAATGAATTCAGGAAGTTTGAGATCGACTTTTCAGACCATTACCCGGTCCTAACCAAAATTGGGATTTAATTTCTGCGATTCCAGGTAGTCCAGGGATGCATTTCCTTCATTAAAGATCAGGTCCAGGATACATAGATTTGGCAGGAAACCCGCTTTAGAATCGAATACCTGGGTGTAATTAGAATTTATCAAACCTTTATTTGTCTTTGCATTTACCAGCTCCCTGTAGTTGATGATATCTTTTGGTTCTAATATAAATTCATCAGTCTTTTCGAATTCCCATTCTAATTGTAGACTATCTGCCACGAATTCCATGCATTTATAATTGAAATCCATCAGGAATTTGAATTCCTGGTGATACAACGGGTAAAGATCATCTTCATAGAACTCAAAGAAAGGAGAGGTCTGGTAAGATGCTTTAAAAGCTCTCCAGTGCTGTGTTTGCCAATCAAATTCATTTTCGATCTGTACATCTTTATATTTTTGATGTCCCCTGGTCTTCAGGCCCAGGGCTGAACTATGTCTTATAGGAATATTGAGGGTAAGCTTGCCGTTGGCATCGTAGATATACATTCTATTCCTGTAGGTCTGCTTCTGGTAGTTGTCCTCATTTTCGAAAACCACCTTATCTGCTCCCGCGATCGCGACCCATTGGCTTATTGGACCAAAATAGGAGGGATGTAATAATACAGATCTCATAATTATTAAGCCTCTTCTCTACGTTTCTTAAAATATTTCCAGCCGAAGAAGATCACCAATATGATCAGGAAATAAGGAAGCAGGGAAGTGGGTTCTCCATCACCTTTTACGGTGGTGAAAACTCTATCCCATCTTATCTTATCAAATCCGCTGGCATTGGAATCCCAGCTCATCCAGATGAAAACAGGTTTTCCTACCACGTGGTTTTCGGGCACATAACCCCAAACACGGCTGTCTTCAGAGTTGTTCCTGTTATCCCCCATTAGCCAGTAGTAATTCTGTTTAAAAGTATAGCTGTCTATTGGTCTTCCATTCAGTAAAACCTGGGTTCCATTAACACTAAGCACATTGTTTAGTCCCATCTCAGAACCTTCGTAGGTTTCGATGATCTCTTTATAGAAAGGCATGCTCTGTGGCGTAATTTCTACGGTTACTCCTTCCTTTGGAATATATATAGGACCAAACTGATCATTGTTCCAGTTTCTTTTTCCATCATTAGGGAAAATACCCGGATTTTTGACCCCTACTGAATCAACATATCGCCTTATTGAAGCTACATTGGGATGGTTCTTGAATCGCTCAAAGCTTTCATCTGATAAAGACTGAATAAAGAAAGCATTGTTATTTGGGTTATAGGAATAACCATCGGTGATATCATATAATTTATAAAGGCTTTGCGGGTTAAAAGGCTGCCCTTTGGTTTGGCCTATATAGGAGAATTGTGGCTTGGCTCTGTCTGGAAGCTCCAGTTGCTTCCCGTTTATATGAACATAACCATCAACCACCGAAAGGGAGTCCCCTGGCATTCCAACAGCCCGCTTTACATAATTCGATTTTTTATCTACCGGTTTGTCGTAGTGTTTACCCGAACGGTCGAAGAATTTCCGGACGGTATCTACAGGCCAGTTGAAAACTACTATATCGTTCCTTTCTATATTTTCGAATCCTGGAAATCTCAAATAAGGGATCTGAGGTTTGTTTAAATAAGACTTTACTCCTAGAACAGGAATTGTATCGTGAACCATTGGAAAGGCTACTGCAGTTTGTGGTACCCTGGCTCCATAATGGAATTTGCTTACGAATAGAAAATCACCAACCAGTAAGGTCTTTTCTAAAGACGATGTTGGAATGGTGAACGGCTGCATAAAATAAGTATGCACTATCGTAGCAGCGATAACGGCAAATAGAATAGAGCTTATCCATTCCCCGGCCTCGCTGCGAGGCTTTAGATCACGATCAACGATGTAGGCATCCCTGGTCGCGTAGTTTACATAATAGATATAAAGTCCCAGTGTTAATATAACCGCAATGGTTTCAGCGGTAGAATTTCTTCCAAAACTTCGAATGGTTTCCACCCAGATCACTGGTATAATGATCAGGTTTACAATAGGTATGAACATCAGGATTACCCACCATTTTGGCCGGTTGATGATCTGCATAAGTACTATCGCATTGTAAACAGGAATTGCGGCTTCCCAGGCTTTTCTACCAGCTCTTCGATATAGTTTCCAGGTTCCCAGAAAATGAACAACCTGTAATAACAGGAAGAAAATAAACCATTCGGTAAAAGTCATATTTTAGAATCTTTACGGTATAAGGCAGGTTGTGCCTCGAATTGTTACATTTTAGTTTTGAAAAAGATCGGCGAGTACATCCTTCATGGTAAATATTCCGGTCTTATCTTTAAGATATTCTGCCGCCACTACTGCACCTAATGCGAAACCCTGTCTGGATTTCGCGGTATGCGTAATTTCAATTTTGTCTACAGCAGAATCATAAGTAACCGTGTGGGTTCCGGGAACATCTTCAATTCTTTTGGCATAAATAGGAATTTCATCATTATCTGCA
Organism: Christiangramia sp.; assembly: GCA_041611635.1. Lineage (GTDB taxonomy): Bacteria > Bacteroidota > Bacteroidia > Flavobacteriales > Flavobacteriaceae > Christiangramia. The sequence continues at coordinate 513 of JBFIMP010000206.1, read as the reverse complement.
TCATCCAGTTGCCAGCCTTTTAATCTTGAATTCTCTTCCAGGATCTGCTGGGCCAGGGTGATGGCCGTTCCGCTGGGAGCATCCAGTTTTTTGGTATGATGTATCTCTTCTATATCTACCTTATAATCTTCCAGCCCCTGCATCATTTCAGCTAATTTTTGATTTAACTGAAAAAATACATTCACTCCTAAACTAAAATTAGAAGCGTAAATAAATGCTGAATTTTCATCATTACAGATTTTCCTGGCTTTTTCATACTGATCCAACCAGCCAGTAGTTCCGCTAACCACCGGGATATTATTCTTAAAACAGGTAGTTATGTTCTTGAATGCTGCTTTGGGAATACTAAAGTCTATGGCAACATCTATATTTTTTTCTTTTAGATCATGATTTTCTATATCATCACTGATCTTTAATACGATTTTATGGCCGCGGTTTTCAGCAATCTCCTCGATGGTCTTTCCCATTCTTCCGTAACCTAAAAGAGCGATATTCATATTAGAATCTGTAATT
>JBFIMP010000205.1:0-4944 GCA_041611635.1 Christiangramia sp. | reverse complement strand
GTAAAATGATTGCCAAAAATTGGGGAATTCCCGTCAGCACTGCGACGAAAACGTTTTCGTGTTGAAAACTTTTCATTGTCACAATATAAATAATTTAAATATAGTAAATTTGAAAGACTGAAAATCAGAGCTGCCCAAAATCCAGAATATCGAAACTAAATGAAGCCAAAACTTACTCTAAAGAATATTGCAAAAGAATTAGATGTTTCAATATCTACCGTTTCAAAAGCTTTGAGAGATAGCCCAGAAATAGGGGAGGAAACCCGGGAAAAGATCAAGGCTTTTGCTAAGCATTATAATTACAAGCCAAACAATATTGCTTTAAGTCTCAAGAACAGGAAGACGAAAACCATAGGCATTATTATCCCGGAGATCGTTCACCATTTCTTTACCACCGTGATTAGCGGGGTGGAGAAGGTGGCTAATGAAATGGGATATAATGTTTTTGTATGTCTATCAGATAACTCCTTCGATAAAGAAGTACTGAATATGGAAATGCTGGCTAACGGCAGTACCGATGGTTTTATACTTTCCCTGGCCAAGGAGACCATGCAAAAAGGAGATTACCATCATCTGGTAGAAGCTATTAACCAGGGGATGCCTTTGGTATTGTTCGACAGGGTTGTAGAAAGTATTGCCTGTGATAAGGTAATTATAGATGATGTGGCCGGGGCTAAAAAAGCTGTTCAACATCTATTCGATATAGGATGCCGTAAAATTGCTTTAATTTCTACTGTAGATTATGTAAGCGTTGGGAAACTTCGCACGAAGGGATATAAGGAGTCCCTGGAAGAGAACGGGATTACTTATAATGGGGATCTTGTTCTTAAGGTTGAGGAAATGGAAGATTCTGAAACTGAGATTCAAGAATTTCTCAAAGAAAAGGATGTTGATGGTGTTTTTGCGGTAAATGAGCATTTTGCTATTTCAGCGATTAAGGCTATAAATGATCAGGGCAAAAAAGTTCCTGAAGATGTTTCGGTAATTGGATTTACAGATGGTGAGCTTTCCAAAAGATTTATTCCAAGTTTAACTACCGTAAGTCAGCACGGGATGAGAATCGGGGAAGAGTCGGCAAGGCTTTTAATAGAGAAGCTTGAGCGCACACCTACAGAAGAGGATTATTATAAAACGATCATAGTAGAAACAGGTTTAGTGATTAGAAATTCAACAAAATCAAAGAAATAGGCAGGGCGTTTTAAAATTTATATATATTTGCCCCAGTTGAAATTTATCAGAACTTATATTTTTACTTCCTACCTTGTTTAAGTTTTGATAAGTCATAGGCTTATCGTGATCATTAAAATTTACGATATGCGTAAACGCACCTTAAGCTTCTGGGAGATATGGAACATGAGTTTCGGTTTTCTAGGAATTCAGTTTGGATTCGCCTTGCAGAATGCCAATACTTCAAGAATATTTGAAACCCTTGGAGCCAAAGTAGAAGAGATCCCGATCTTGTGGATCGCCGCGCCGGTTACCGGTTTAGTGGTACAGCCAATTATAGGTTATTTCAGTGACCGCACCTGGACCAGGCTTGGCAGGCGGAGGCCGTATTTCCTTATAGGAGCTATTTTGTCTTCTATTGCATTATTCATCATGCCCAACTCGCCAACTTTATGGGTGGCAGCTGGTACACTCTGGATAATGGATGCTTCCATTAATATATCTATGGAACCTTTCCGGGCATTCGTAGGGGATAATTTGCCAGACAGGCAAAGGACACTCGGTTTCGCCATGCAAAGTTTCTTTATTGGAATAGGGGCTGTAGTTGGTTCGTTACTACCATACATGTTTACTAACTGGTTCGGAATTAGTAACACTGCTTCTGAGGGGATCATACCAGATTCGGTAAAATGGTCTTTCTATGTAGGCGGTGTCGTCTTTTTACTCGCCGTATTATGGACGGTCATCAAATCTAAAGAATATTCACCGGCAGAACTGGAGGCCTTCGAAAAAGAAAAACTAAAGGATAAGCCTGAGCGGGTTGAGGTGATAGATAAATCAAAAAATATAAAGAACCAGCTTATTATTGGGGTTGCTATGACCGTAATTGGAGCTGTCGTTTCATTATTGATATATCAGAACGATCTTACCAAAGAATTATACATACTTTTTGTAGGTCTTATTATTGCCGGAATTCTCTTTATTATTGTTTCCACATTAAGGAAAAAGGAGATACGTAATGGTTTTACGGTAATCATAACAGATATGCTGAATATGCCCCCAGCCATGAAACAGCTGGCCTGGGTGCAATTCTTTTCCTGGTTTGCACTATTTTCTATGTGGATCTATACCACCCCGGCAGTTACCGGTCATGTATTTGGAACCAACGATACTACTTCAGAATTATATAACGATGCAGCAGACTGGGTTACCGTGATGTTCACCGTATATAATGGAGTTGCGGCAGCTGTAGCATTTTTATTGCCAGTGTTGGCGAGGAAGACAAGCAACAAAGTGACCCACTTACTTGCCTTGACCGTGGGAGGCTTAGGACTTATATCGGTCTATTTCCTTGGTGATAAGGTTGGATTGTTGCTGGCAATGGTAGGAGTAGGCGTGGCCTGGGCGAGTATACTGTCTATTCCTTATGCCATGTTGTCTGGGGCTTTGCCTTCAGCTAAAATGGGATATTATATGGGGGTTTTCAATTTCTTTATTGTGATCCCTCAAATCGTGGCCGCGACCATATTAGGATTTATAGTAAAAGAACTTTTTAATGGAGAACCTATCTATGCCTTGATGGTTGGAGGTTTTTCCATGATATTATCGGGACTTTTAACATTAAGAGTTCAAACAAACAAAAGAATAAATATAGATGAGCAATCATAAAGCATTCATATTCGATCTGGATGGCGTAATAGTAGATACGGCCAAATTTCATTTTCTGGCCTGGAGAAAACTGGCGAACGATCTTGGCTTCGATTTTACCGAAGAGCAGAATGAGCAGTTAAAAGGAGTAAGCCGGATAGAGTCTTTAAAAAGGATTCTGAAATGGGGAAATATGGAGCTGGCAGACCAGGAGTTCGAAAGGCAGATGGCCATGAAAAATGAAAATTACTTATCTTATGTGGATAAAATGGACGAAAGGGAGATTCTTCCCGGAGTTCAGAAGGTGTTGGATTATCTTATAGAGAACAATGTGCCATTTGCACTGGGTTCAGCAAGTAAAAATGCCAGGCCTATTTTAAAGAAAATAGATCTGTATGAGAAATTCCATGCTATAGTTGATGGTACAGATGTAAGCAGGGCAAAGCCAGATCCAGAAGTATTTTTGATCGCGGCAGATAAATTAAAGACAGACCCACAAAATTGTGTGGTATTCGAAGATTCGGTTGCCGGAGTACAGGCAGCGAATATTGGAAAAATGACAAGTATAGGAATTGGAGATAAGGAAATACTGAACGAGGCAGATCATATCTTCCCCGATTTCACAGAGATTAAAATAGAATTTATAGAAAACTTATTGAGAAAATAGAACTAATGAATCAAGATTATATTAAACCTGATGCGTGGTCGATCATAGAAGAAGAGTTTGATACGGGCCGAGTAAAATCTTCAGAAAGTTTATTCAGTATAGGTAATGGTGCCATGGGGCAGCGTGCCAATTTCGAGGAGCATTATTCTGGGCCAAGTTTCCAGGGGAGCTATATAGGAGGTGTTTTCTATCCAGACAAGACTAAAGTAGGCTGGTGGAAGAACGGGTATCCCGAGTATTTTGCTAAAGTACTGAATGCGCCAAACTGGATAGGGATCAATGTATTTATCAATGACGAGGCTTTGGACCTTTATTCCTGTAAAGAGGTGAAGAACTTTCGCAGGGAATTAAATATGAAAGAGGGTTTTCTGGCCAGATCATTTGAAGCGACTTTACCCAGCGGTGCACAGATAGAAGTAAAAGCCGTTCGTTTTCTTTCTATAGAAAATGATGAACTGGGAGCAGTTAAATATGAAGTTACTCCTTTGAGCGGCGAAGCTAAGGTTCGTTTTGATCCTTATCTAGACGGAAGCATAACCAATACCGATGCGAATTGGGAGGAGCGGTTTTGGAAAACCCTTGAAGTTAAAGCCGATGCAGATCGTGGTTATGTAGTTTCGAAAACCCTGAAGACCGAATTTCATGTAGGTACTTATATGCAGTCTGAGGTTCTTAAATCTGGGAAAAAGCTTGATGTATCTCCAGAGGTTTGCACAGATGAAGATAGCGTGACCTTTTCTTACATGGTTGAAGCAGCTAAAGGTGAAACAGCCGGGATCATTAAATATGCCGGTTATGTGACAGATATGAACCATAAGAAAGCAGATCTTATTCATGCAGCTTCTTTGGTCCTGCATAAAGCCGTACAGGAAGGTTTCGATCAGCTTAAAAATGAGCAAAAAGAAGCCTGGGCTTCGATCTGGGAAATGGCAGATATCACTATCTCTGGAGATGTAAAGGCGCAGCAGGGAATTCGTTTCAATATTTTCCAGCTGAACCAGACCTATCTTGGGAAAGATGAAAGACTGAATATTGGACCAAAAGGATTTACCGGTGAGAAATATGGTGGTAGTACTTACTGGGACACCGAAGCTTATTGTATTCCTTTTTATATGGCTACCAAAGATCAGAAGGTTGCCAGGAAATTACTTGCCTACAGGCATAATCATCTGGAAAAGGCAAAAGAGAATGCCCAGAAATTGGGATTCTCGAATGGAGCTGCTCTTTACCCGATGGTTACCATGAATGGGGAGGAAAGCCATAACGAGTGGGAGATCACTTTTGAGGAGATACACCGTAATGGAGCCATGGTCTTTGCTATATATAACTATGTTCGGTTTACAGGAGATTTCAGTTATATTCCAGAGAAAGGACTGGAAGTGATGATAGCGATCGCCAGATTCTGGCATCAGCGTGCGAACTTCAGCAAAGCTAAAAACAAATACGTGATCCTTGGAGTTACC
>JBFIMP010000204.1:0-4962 GCA_041611635.1 Christiangramia sp. | reverse complement strand
AGCAGGAGTTGTATAGGATCATACAGGAGATAATTTCAGAATATAAAACTCCACTTTATTTTATAGACCTGCATACAACGTCCAGCGATACCCTGCCGTTTATAACGATTAATGACAGTCTTATAAACCGCAGATTTTCCAAACTCTTTCCGGTTCCTGTGATCCTCGGGATCGAAGAATACCTGGAAGGACCTCTTTTAAGCTTTATTAATAACCTTGGTTATGTTGCCCTTGGTTTTGAGTCTGGCCAGCATACTTCTAAAGAGGCCGTCCATAATGCGGAATCTTTTATAAAATTGGCATTGCATTTTTCAGGAATATCGAAATATACTGACGAGCTGAAAAAAGAATCAATTAAACTATCTAAAGCTGCCAATTTTAATAGAAAGATATACGAGATCATCTTTAGATATAATATCCTGAAGAACGAATATTTTAAAATGAAACCGGGATTTGTAAGCTTCCAAAAATTAGAAAAAGGAGCCTTATTGGCAACGAGTAATGAAAGGGATATCTACCTTTCCCGTAAGGCGACCATGTTCATGCCTTTGTATCAGGAAAAAGGTGAGGATGGTTATTACCTTATCAGGAAAATTGAACCTATCTTTTTACAATTATCAGCTTATTTAAGAAGGATAAATGCAGATAATATTTTTGTGCTTTTACCTGGTGTTTCCTGGGAAAATTCTAACAGGTCTGCCTTAATGATCAATTTGAAGATAGCGCGATTTCTGGCGAAGCAAATTTTTCATTTATTGGGTTACAGAAGCAGGGAAATAGGACCTGATCATATTAAGGTTAGCAGTCGAGACCGGGTTTCAAAAATGGAGCTGTACCGGGGACTAAAATGGTATAAAAAAGCCCTTTCATAACAGAAAGGGCTTTTTTTAAATTTATGTGTTCAAATATTAATTATTTGATTCTGAAGTATTATCTGAACCGCTCCATTTATTATTTGAACGGTCTATATCTGCCATCAACTTGGATTCGTCAATTTCTATAACAGAGATCTTATCTTGTGCTACAGGAATTTCTAACTGGTAACCAGGAAATGCCCAGGCCCAGTCTTTTTCAACAGTTCTGTTCTGTCCCTCTGCAGCTGGTTTTTCCCAACGCATCATCTGTAATGGTATATAGAATGTTTCTTTAGAACCATCGGTATAAGTAACATCAACATCTACAGGCATAGGCATAGCTCCTTTTCTCTGTAAAATAACCTTTGTATTCTCTCCGGCTCCTTCCACAGAATTGATAGCGTAATCTATCGTGTTCGTAGTCTGGGTCCAGTCGGTTAAATACCAGTCAAGTTCGGCTCCGGAAACTTTTTCAGCAATTCTAATAAAATCGTTTGGAGTTGGATGTTTGAATTTCCACTCGTCATAATAACGATTAAGTGTTTTTGCCAGGTTTTCCTCTCCTATCACATAACCTAACTGAGCAAGGAATACAGCTCCTTTAGAATAAGCCGAAGCACCGTATAATGCGTTCATGGCATAACGATCTGCATGAGTTGTTTGTGGCTGTTCCTTACCTGAATTAGCCAGGTATCCGTAGCCTCTGTATGAGCCTGTGTGCGGGTTTTCAGCATTTTTACCAAGAACCACGTTTTCAGCTTCAGAAGAAATATAAGAAGTGAAACCCTCATCCATCCATTCGTGCTTACTTTCGTTGGTAGCAAGCAGGTGCTGGAACCAGGCGTGTGCCATCTCGTGAGCCGTTACTCCTACCAGGCTTTCAAAAGAACGTTCCCCGGTAATAAGGGTAAGCATAGCGTACTCCATTCCGCCATCTCCACCCTGAACCACAGAATATTGATCCCATGGGTAAGGCCCAATATGTTCATTGAAGTATGCAAGTAATTCGGCGGTTTTAGGCTGAAGATTCTTCCAGTTCTCCTTGATCTCATCGTTATCCTTGTAAAGGAAATGAAGCACGGTACCGTCTTCTGCTACTAGTTTATCGTGTATATAGTCTGGATCTGCGGCCCAGGTGAAATCATGCACTTGAGGAGCAACGAAATGCCAGGTATGTTTGTTTCCTTTGGATTTTACTTTGGTACCCTCTTTTTCGTAACCATGGCCTATTTCCTGTGGATTCTGAAGATATCCGGTACTACCTAAGGTGTATTCATCATCAATGGTGATCTTTACATCAAAATCTCCCCAAACTCCATGAAATTCACGGGCAATATAAGGATCTGCATGCCATCCCTGGAAATCATATTCTGCTAATTTAGGGTACCACTGGCTCATGGACAGAGCTACACCTTCAGAACTGTTTCTACCAGATCTTCTGATCTGTTCCGGGACCTGACCTTCAAAATTCATATTGAAAGTGGTCTTTTCACCAGGCAGGATAGGCCTGGCAAGTTCCACTTCCAGTACAGTTCCCACTTCTTCATATTGCAGTTCTTTGTCATCCTGGGTAAGAGAATTCACTCTAAGGTATCCCTGTTGTTCAGGAGAAAGACCGGTGATCCTGCTTACGATCTCAGGATTTTCTTTAGTTCCTTTGTTCATGGTCATTCTACTGTCTGGATCTGGTATACTTTCCAGGCGCGCATTCATTTCGCTATCTGGCTGGAAAGCATTAAAGAACAGGTGATAGAACACCCTGTTCAGGGTATCTGGTGAATTATTGGTATAAACCAATTCCTGGGTTCCAGTATATTTGAAATTCTCAACATTCATATCTACCTCCATGGTGTAATCTACGTGCTGTTGCCAGTAAGAGGTATTATTCTGAGCCTGTATAAGGCCGGTGGTAATTAGTAAAAAACTAAAAAGTATCTTATTCATTATTAAAGGTTTTTAGAAATTTGGTTGGCTAAGATTAATGCGTTGTATAGGTTGGCCATCTTTCCTGAAGTGGAAAGACTTTCAAATTTTTTGGTATTGTTCCTGTCCCCTCCAACGATAACAGTGGCATTGGTGGTTAGGCCGCTATCCATGATAACCTGCTTTACCTGAGCGGCACTAAGTTCTGGGTAATAACCTCTAATAATGGCGGCTATACCCGCAACGGCCGGAGAAGCCATTGAAGTTCCCTGTAAGTACTCATATTCGTTATTCGGGGTCGTAGACCATATTTTGGTCCCTGGTGCAAATACATCTACGTTAGTTTTTCCATAATTGGAAAAATCTGCTACTAATCCAGATCCATACTCATAATTTAGAGCTCCAACGGTTAGGAAATTATCTGCAAACTCCTTGGTGTTAGCAGGGTCCTGATCATTTGGATAAACCCTTTTAGAATCAAGATCCAGGCCTTCATTACCTGCTGCATTAACGATAAGCACATCATTTTCAGCAGCATATTTTATCGCGTCTATCACCCATTCAGGATTGGTGGAAAAGTATTTTCCAAAACTGGTATTGATCACTTTTGCACCATTATCTACCGCATATCTTATTCCTAATGCAATATCCTTATCATACTCATCTCCGTCTGGCACTGCTCTAACTACCATGATCCTGGCGTTGCTGGAAACACCTTTGAGCCCGATATCATTAGAACGATCTGCAGCAATGATCCCGGCAACGTGGGTGCCGTGTTTCACATTTTTCTTATCTGGTTCTGGTCCAGAAACTTCATTGTTTCCATAATCGGTATCTGTAATATCATATGGATCATCACCGGTAACCGCACGGCCATCAAGCTCAAGATTAAAATGGGTGGAAAGTCTGTCTTTATAATAATCTATTGCTTCATTAAGTTCCGTCAATGCTTCAGGAATATTCTCGTTCACATTGTACTGGATCTGGGAAAGTATAGATTTGTACTGACTCATCTGCTGAGTCTCTGGTTTAAAATCTGAAAGTTGCTGCTTGGTGTAATCTTCAGTTCCTAATTTTGCTGAAACGGCATTATGAGCGGTAGTGATCTGCTCTCTGATCTGTAGATATTGATCACGTGTTTGAACAGATTCATTATATTCTTTTTCATATTCAGCCTTGGCTGCTTTATAAGAGTTGTATTCCTCGCGATCTGCTGTGCTTATACTGCTTTCAGATTTCCCTTCATACTTAGGTTTAAGTCTTTTATAAATACGGGTATACTCCATATTTTCTGCAACTGCGTCGCCCAAGAAATTCCAGCCATGGATATCGTCTATATAACCATTGTTATCGTCATCCTTTCCGTTGCCGGGTATCTCGTCTTTATTTGTCCAAATAACGGCTTTAAGATCTTCATGTTCAATATCTACACCGCTATCAATAACACCTACGATAACCGGGGAAGGCCTGTTATTCTTAATGATTTCAGCATAAGCTTTATCGACGCTCATTCCGGGTATGGTATCTGTTAAAAGATCTGCATTGGTCCAGCTCTTTAACTGAGCATCACTAAGATCTCTAACTTTTAAAGGAATAGAATCAATATTTTTTACCGGCGTAGAAACTATTTTTGGCGCGGTACTGCCACAACCAGTAATAATACCTGCAGCAAGTAGGGAAAGAAAGGGTTTAAAGAAAGGTATTTTCATGTCTTGTACTAATTAAAGATTTCGTTGAAAGTGTGGGTTTTATCGAGCCTCACTCCTTTCTCAGTGTGTTTAAGGGTAATTATTTCATTGTGAGCATCATGCTCCAGGAACAAATAGTAATTTTCCTTTGCAGCCGTTTCCAGAAATATCTTTTTTTCAGGAAGCGTAAGCAAAGGTCTCGTGTCGTATCCCATTACATAAGGTAAAGGAATGTGACCCGCAGTTGGAAGCAGATCGGCCATAAAAACAAGTTTTTTTCCTTTATAATCAATATGCGGGATCATTTGTTTATCTGTATGCCCGTCTACAAATAATACACCAAAGCCTAATTCTTCGTAAGTAGAAAAGCTTTTATTATCCTCTCGGTGAATAAAATGTAATTTTCCACTTTGCTGCATGGGAATAATATTTTCCTTTAGAAAGGAAGCTTTTTCACGATCGTTTGGTTCTGTAGCCCATTTCCAGTGTTCTTCGTT
>JBFIMP010000203.1:0-5024 GCA_041611635.1 Christiangramia sp. | reverse complement strand
TTGCCTGGGACCAGATGGATGTTCTTGGTAGAATTTACGTTGCCCACGAAGGTATAAATGCCCAGCTTTCGGTGCCGGCAAAACGTTTTGCTGAATTCAAGGCCTTTATAGATGATATCTATTTCCTGGAAAATGTTCGTTTAAATATTGCTATTGAACACGATATAAAATCATTCCTTAAGTTAAAAGTTAAGGTTAGAAAAAAGATCGTGGCAGATGGATTGAATGATGATACCTTCGATGTTACCAATAAAGGTGTACACGTGGATGCTTCCAAATTCAATGAGCTTATAAATGATCCAAACACGATTTTGGTGGATATGAGAAACCACTATGAGAGTGAAATAGGACATTTCCAGGGAGCGATCACTCCAGATGTAGATACCTTCAGGGATTCCCTGGATATTATCGAGGAAGATCTTAAGGAGCATAAGGAAGATAAGAACCTGGTAATGTATTGTACTGGCGGAATTCGTTGCGAGAAAGCCAGTGCCTATTACAAACACCGCGGATTTAAAAATGTTTTTCAGCTGGAAGGCGGGATCATTGAATATACGCGACAGGTGGAAAAACAAAAGCTTGAAAATAAGTTCATTGGTAAGAACTTTGTATTTGACCACAGGCGTGCCGAGCGAATTTCAGACGATGTAATCGCCCAGTGCCACCAATGTGGAAAGCCTTGCGATACGCATGTGAACTGTGCCAATGAAGCCTGCCATTTGCTTTTTATTCAGTGTGAAGAATGCGCTGAAAAAATGAATAATTGCTGTTCAGACGATTGTAAAGAAATAGCTGCCCTGCCCTACGAGGAGCAAAAAGCCTTGAGAAAAGGAAAGGGAGCCAGCAATAAGATCTTTAAAAAAGGAAGGTCTGAGGTTCTGCGATTTAAGCATTAGGTTTGTTTTCTAAAATGGTGGTGCCAATTAATATTGGTATATTTACTGTTGAAAATTTTTATGAACCTCAAGGAGGTGCTTTAATATAGGTGTCTGGCTAATATGTAGCCTTTTGAAGATGAAGGAGATTCTGCGATAATTGCCTGAAGGGCAGGACAGAATGATGATCAAATTTAAACACTTAAAAGTAACTTCCTCAATATATATAATATATGGCTTGCACAAGTTGCTCGACCGGAAAAGACGGTCAGCCGAAAGGATGTAAGAATAATGGAACCTGTGGAACAGACGGATGTAATAAACTTACCGTTTTCGATTGGCTTTCTAATATGTCCCTTCCCGGGGGCGTAGAACCTTTCAATTTTGTTGAAGTTCGCTTTAAGAACGGTCGCAAACATTTCTTTAAAAATACCGAAAACTTAAGCTTAAGTATCGGTGACGTGGTGGCGACAGAAGCCAGTCCGGGTCATGATGTTGGTATTGTATCCCTTACCGGGGAACTGGTCAGGGTACAGATGAAAAAGAAAAAGGAAGATCCAAATTCTGGAGAGTTCCTTAAAATATATAGGAAGGCATCCCAGAAAGATATCGATGTTTGGCAGGAAGCCCGGGACCGGGAAGAGAAAATCAAACAACGTTCCAGGCAGATCGCGATCAGGCTCAAGCTCAGCATGAAAATTAGCGATATCGAGTTCCAGGGAGACGGTTCCAAATGTACTTTTTATTATACGGCAGAAGACCGTGTAGATTTTCGCCAGTTGATCAAGGAATTCGCCCGCGAATTCAATACCCGTATCGAAATGAAACAGATTGGTCTGCGCCAGGAAGCGGCGAGATTAGGGGGAATTGGGTCCTGTGGTCGTGAACTTTGCTGTTCTACCTGGTTAACAGATTTTAGGTCGGTTAGCACTTCGGCGGCGAGATATCAGCAATTATCCCTGAATCCTCAGAAATTAGCGGGACAGTGCGGTAAGCTTAAATGTTGCCTGAACTACGAATTGGATACTTATCTGGAAGCATTAAAATCTTTTCCAAAAACCGACGTTAAATTAAAAACCAAAAAGGGAACAGCGGTATGTCAGAAGATCGACATATTCAAGGGGCTTTTATGGTATGCATATGAAGGGGAGTGGATGAACTGGCATACGTTAACACCAGAGCAGGCCAATAAGATCATCGCTAAGAACAAAAAAGATGAAGCTGTTGGCAGTCTGGAAGAATATGCTCTTGACCTGCAACTGGAAGAAACAAAAACCAAGAATTTCAATAATGCCGTTGGAGAAGACAGTTTAACACGTTTTGATAAACCTAAACAACAGCGTAAAAAGCGTCCTAATAAGAAGAGAAAAAAACGTAAAGGTAATTCCTCAAGATCTAAAAATGCGTAGTGCCTTTTTTGTTTCTTTTTTAGCTTTAATGATCGTGACCTTTTCCTCTTGTGACAGGAATAGAGTGTTTGACGATTATAAACCAATAAAAGGCTGGAATAAAGATTCGGTAGTTACTTTTCAGCTTAACAATATAGATTCCAGTAAGGTTTATGACCTTTTCATAAATGTTAGGAACACTAATGAATATCAATACAGCAATCTTTTTTTGATCGCTGAAATTAAATTCCCGCAGGGTAAGGTCATTAGTGATACTTTGGAATACGAAATGACGAAGCCTAATGGAGAATGGCTGGGAACTGGATTTGGTGATGTAAAAGAAAGTAAGCTTTGGTATAAAGAGGATGTTAGATTCGATGAACCTGGAGAATATAAAGTAACCATTCAGCAGGCAATGCGCAGGAATGGTGAAGTGGATGGCATCCAGGTACTGGAGGGAATAACCCATGTAGGATTCAGAATTGAAAACAGCGATAATTAATTTTTGTGATATAGATCATGGCCCGCACTACAAAAAAGACTAAAAAACCTGCTCACAGCAATCGTAAATATATAATTGGTTTCTGGACTCTATTCGTTATTGGACTCCTGGCAGCCGTTCTTATTTTTCTTCTCGCCGGTTGGGGAGCGTTTGGAAAAATGCCAAGTTTTGATGAGCTGGAAAACCCTGAAACCAATCTGGCTACCGAAATATTTTCTTCAGATGGAAAAACTTTGGGGAAATATTACAGCGAGAACAGGACCCCTATAAAATATGAAGACCTGCCGGAACACCTGGTGCAGGCTTTGGTAGCCACCGAAGATGAAAGATTCTATCAGCATGCCGGGATCGATGCCAAGGGTACGGTGCGTGCGGCTGTATTCCTGGGAACCCGTGGCGGTGCCAGTACCATTACGCAGCAGTTAGCAAAGCAATTATTTACTGCAGATGTCGCCCAGAATGATCTGCAACGGGTATTTCAAAAGGTAAAGGAATGGGTGATCTCTACAAGACTGGAGAGACAGTATACCAAAGAAGAAATCATTACCATGTATTTCAACAAATACGATTTTGTGTATCAGGCCGTAGGAATACGATCTGCTTCCAAAATCTATTTTGATAAAGAGCCAAGAGAACTTAAGATAGAAGAGTCTGCAGTTCTTGTTGGGATGCTTAAAAATTCAGCCTTATATAATCCAATGAGAAGACCAGAACTGGTAAAGTCCAGAAGAAATCAGGTCTTTGAACAAATGAACAGAAACGGTTTTATTTCTGAGACTGAAATGGACTCTCTTCAGAAATTACCAATGAAAATAGACTTTACTCCTGAAGGTCATGATGAAGGGATGGCAACATATTTCAGGGCTTATCTGCAGGGATTCATGAAAAACTGGATAGAGGAAAACCCGAAGCCTGATGGCACAGAATACAGCCTGTATCGCGATGGTTTAAAGATCTATACGAGCATAGACTCCAGAATGCAGAAATATGCCGAAGAGTCCGTAACCAGGCATATCTCAAATCTTCAGAAAGAATTTGACCGCCAGAATGAAAAGAATTCTACGGCACCTTTCAGGGATATAGATGATTCTCAGATAGAAACCAGTATTCAGAATGCGATGAGAGTTTCCGCGAGATGGAAGAAGATGAAAGCTCAGGGTAAATCTGAAGAAGAGATCAAAAAGTCTTTCGAGAAAGATGCTGAAATGCGTGTATTCAGTTGGAATGGAACTATAGATACGGTGATGACCCCAAGGGATTCTATACTGTATTACAAATCTTTTCTACAGGCAGGGATGATGTCTATGGTGCCACAAACCGGCGAGGTAAAAGCCTGGGTAGGTGGAATCGATTTTAAGCATTTTAAATATGAACATGTTAAACAAGGGAAGAGACAGGTAGGTTCTACCTTCAAACCTTTTGTATATGCCACGGCGATAGATCAGCTTAAATTCTCACCATGTGACACCTTACCAAGAAGTAAGTTTACTATCGAGGCAGGCAAACATGGAAATATGAACGACTGGTCACCTGGGAACAGTGACAATGAATATGATGGAATGTATACTCTTAAAAAGGCGCTGGCTAATTCAGTAAACACGATTACTGCCCGTCTTATAGATAAAACTGGACCTGAGCCGGTAATAGATCTCATAGGAAAGCTAGGGATAGATACCAAGAATATCCCAGCCGTGCCTTCTATCGCTTTGGGAACTCCAGATATTAGTCTGTTTGAAATGGTTTCAGCCTATAGCACCTTTGCCAACCAGGGAGTTTACATCAAACCAGTGATGGTAAATAGAATTGAAGATAAGAATGGAACTGTTCTATATCAAAACGTGCCTGAAACCAGGGATGTCCTAAGTAAGGAAGCTGCTTATGTCACCGTTAATCTACTTGAAGGTGTAACCCAGGGTGGTTCTGGTACCAGGTTGAGAGGAACATGGGCCAAAGGACGTATAGATTATGAGAGGGCTGTAACAGGATACCCATACGATTTTAAAAATCCAATAGCCGGGAAAACAGGAACTACACAAAACCAAAGTGACGGTTGGTTCATGGGAATGGTGCCAGACCTGGTTACAGGAGTTTGGGTTGGAGCTGAAGACAGAGCGGTTCATTTCCCTACGATCACTTACGGGCAGGGAGCAACCATGGCGCTACCAATCTGGGGAATGTATATGAAAGATGTATATGCAGATGCAGAACTTGAGGTTTCTAAAGAAGAATTTGAAAAGCCGGAGAACCTCAGTATTGCTG
>JBFIMP010000202.1:0-5026 GCA_041611635.1 Christiangramia sp. | reverse complement strand
TAATATTCTGAGGGGAAATCTTAGTGACCGTATATCCAATTTGTTCCAGACTCTCTGGCACCACATCGCCGGCGCCTTCGATATAAGCTATATTTTGCCCTTTTTTACTAATATTAAGTTTTACAAGTTTTAAGCTTGCAGGAATAATCAGGTTTTGATCTGGAATATGTTCGTAGTTGATCTCCACCAGATTTTGATTATATGCCTTCCCGTTGATTGTAGCTTCAGGGATTAGCCTGGTCTCGTTCTGGCCTTCGGGAGGCGTAATCTTAAATTTTAAGTTTTCTGTCCCACCAGATGTTTCTATGGAAAAGTTGGTTTTTATAGGTTCTACCTTCCAGCCATCCCCGGCGCTAAGATTTAACTCACCTTTTAAACTCGGCCTTTTTGAAGTCACCTTGATGCTGATCTCTTTTGGTTCAACCGTATTAAAAATGAGCACATCTTCTTCAAACTTAAGATCTACCGGTGGTACGACCTCAAAATTCTTATAGGTCTCTCCGTACACATTGTCATTGTATTTATAGACAACCGGTCTATCGAAACTCATAGGGGTTCCACTAAGCGATAAATTGAAAGTTGCCTTGGTATTTAATGGGGTCTCGGGCAAACCTCTTAACTTTTGATCTTTTACCTCGTACATGCCCATGGTTCCGGTTTCTTCCAGCCAGTATGGTGTAGTGTAATCTGCGCTCGGAGGGATTCTGAAGGTCATGTTGCCATCCCATCCATTATTATTCTTAAGACTAACCTGGGGATTTAACACTGAATTGTTCGGAGTAAGTTCTACCGAATTTAAAACGATATCTACATTACTTCTGTTGATGGCTTCGAGGCTCACCTGCAGGTCTTCAGATGGCGTGATAAAAGGCTTCTCTGCAACTGCCTCAAGGTAAAGGCCGGAGCAGGCGTAGATGATATCTTTGATCTCTTTAGTTTTCACTTCTTTCCAGTGACCATCTTCCAGATCCTGTATCAAATTATAGGCCTGAACAAGTTTCGGGAGACTTTTCGACGGATCTGAAAAATCAAAGTTATTCTTCACTTCGGCCAGGATTTTCCCGATTTTTTCACCGCCTTTTAGGCGATTCCAGCTGGTATCTATCCCGTCGAAAACATCAGCATCTTTGGAAGGCATATCTCCTTTTAAGAGCTCGAGATACTCCATTTGCTTGCCTCGGCTGCCGGTGCTTCCAAATCCCTGGGAACGATGCTGACTTCTACTGATGGAAGCGATCTCGGTGTTGGACATTCCTCTTAATGGGAAGTAGGTGCCGGTATCAAAGCTCAGGAACTTAGATTTGTCTTCAGAAGCAAAGGCTTCATCACCTCCATAGAACCATGGAGAGGTATTAAAGAAAAGACGTTTTGGCTGAAAAGGTTTTACGTGTTCCAGTTGTTCCTCGTAGGCAGATCTGGTGCCCGCCATATCAAAGGCTTCAACGCTTAATATTGCAGAGGAGGTATGGTGACCGTGAGTACTTCCTGGTGTTCTATGATCAAACCTGTTGATTATAACATCTGGTCTGAATTTCCTGATGATCCAAACCACATCGCTTAGAACAGCGTCTTTATTCCAGATCTCTAAAGTTTCTGAAGGAGCTTTGGAATAGCCAAAATCATTTGCCCGGGTAAAGAATTGTTCCCCGCCGTCCACTCTTCGCGCTGACAGTAACTCCTGAGTCCTTATTAATCCAAGTTGCTCCCTTAATTCGGGACCTATAAGATTTTGGCCTCCATCACCCCTGGTTAGAGATAAATAAGCAGTTCTAGCATTTTTCTCATTCGAAAAATAAGAGATAAGCCTAGTGTTTTCATCATCGGGATGTGCAGCGATATATAGAACCGAACCGAGGAAATTCAGTTTTTTAATTTGATTATATATTTCTGAAGAACTCCATTTTTCCGGAGCCTGTGCTTTACTTAAAGAAAAGCTAAGAAGGATCAGGACAAAAACTAATTTCCGCATTAGATTGAGGGTTTTACCAAATATAAAAACTTTAAAACCTCTAATCCGAATAATATTTAATCTTCTTTTAATTTAGAGGGCATCCTTACCTTCGTCGTGCCTTCTACGAGTTTCGATCAGAGAAACTGCTTTTTGAAGAATAAGGTTATTAGGATAGGTAATCAATTCCCCATCTGGTGTTCTTAGATGCAGATGGAATGCTTTAATATCTTCAATTTCGGCCTCTATAGGAATATCCTTATCGTGTATCTTGATGGTATCTCCAATTTTGTAAGGGAACGAGAAGAACATGATGATCCCCGAGGTTATGTTACTCAATATAGACCAGATCGCGAATAGGGCAACTCCAATTACTGCGAAAGCGGACGAGAAGACAAGAGCCAGTTCAGATAAACCTACTCCCCAGGCGAAGGAGAGTAAAAATGCGGCGATCAGTAAAATAAGAATATTGATGTATTTGAACATCAATCTGGTTCTGGTGATATTGATTTCACTGCGTTTCCCTACTTTATTTGCTGCCTTTCTCAATACAAACTGAATTGTCATTAAAAGGATAATAACAGCAATCGTGTAGATTAATTCGTAGCGATAAGTTAAGAAGACTTCGTGCATTATTTTAATTCCAGTTTATCCCGTAAAGGTAGATTTTTATTCGAATTCCTATTCCAGTAATCACTTTTTATACGCTGTTTTTTCGTCGCTGAGGTAGTGAGTATTTCTGCATTTTCACCAGAACCTGAAGGAAAGGATTCTTCCCATTTTTCAATAGTGTAAGGAAAAGTTCTGCTTGAGTAAATTTTCAGGTTTCTTTTAAGTTCAGGATATTCCAGCCTGTATATATTAAAATTGTCTATAGTATAAAATTCTGCATTAACCTCGTAAGCTTTAACTTCTTTATGGCTCAATCTCAAATACTCCAGAGATGGGATCATTTGTAATTTACCTGTAGGAACTCTATTAGGATCTATACGTAGTATGCTCCAGATCTCATTTTCCAAAAAAGCCTTTTCCAGATTGAATTCCTGATCTGCCTCACCCTGGAAATAAGAATGACTTACGAACTGGTAATTTTTTCGATTATTTATTTGGGAATAAACCTGCCCGCACCATTCTTGTATAGATGTTGAAACCTTGAGTGCATGCTCCTGCCCGTTAAGAGGGTAGAAGGTACTTTGCATAATGCTGTAAGGATAGATACCGGTAAGGAAATTCTTGGTCGCATTCAATTTTAAAACTGAAATGTTTTCTTTTGAGGAAACATTAGCTTTTACCTGTTCATCTGGCAGGAAATCTTCGGTTACGAAGATAAGCACGGCTTCTCCTTTCCTTAATTCACCATACCTGGCCTGTTCGAGTTCATAAGATGTGATCTCGGCTTCCCCGGAATACCAGTATTCCTTGAATTCAGATGAAAGATCCAGACTTTGTTTTCGAGAAGAAGTTTCTTCACAGGAAGCGAGGATAGCTAAAAGTAAAAACAAGTAAGAAAAACGAGCCATATTTTCTTTTAAAGTTACAAATTTTAGAGCTTTAGTAATTCTTTGAAAGTTTTATAAACCAGGTGAGAAGGTAATCCCACCACATTATAGTAGCTGCCCTCGATCTTTTCGATACCTATCAAACCTATCCATTCCTGGATCGCATAACCTCCTGCTTTATCGAACGGCTTATAATTGCTTACATAATATTCTATCTCTTCATCGCTTAATTCTGAAAAATAAACCCTGGTAGTATGGTTTAGTATTTTCTGGGAATTGGAGGTTGTAAAGCAAACCGAGGTGATGACCTCGTGATCTTTCCCAGAAAGAGCCTTGATCATACTTACAGCCTCGTCATGGTCCTTTGGTTTTCCCATGGCCTTTCCTTCATTATAAACGATGGTATCGCTAGTGATTAAAATTTGATTATGCTTAAGGTCTTTAAAGGCTTCAGCTTTTAGAGCAGAAAGGTAATCGGTGATCTCCTGTTCCTTTAAATGATCTGGAAAGACTTCATCAACAGGTCTAACGTCTATGGTTACCGGGATCTCCAGCTCCTGAAAGAATTTTTGTCTTCTTGGTGAGCCAGATGCCAGTATGATCTCATGATCTTTAAGTAAGTCTTTCAGCATAATCTATAATAATATGAATTGTAATAGTCCAATCGAAATTAATCCGAAGAAAAGAACCGCTTTTAGAATTGAGCTCAATTTAGCGTATTCAGATTTTTTTTCTGCAGTCCAGATATTGATCTGGAAAAAGAGCAGAGGGGCTACCAGTAAAAACAGCGTGTAAACCACTGCGATGGTATTTTCAAAAAGGTACTGGTAAATGTAATAGATAAGAAATCCCAGCGGTAATAGTCCAATAGCAAACAAGACCTTATTGGTTCTTTTTTTACCTAAAACAATAGGCAGGGTGCGGTAACCTGCATTATGGTCTCCATTTATATCCTGCTGGTCTTTCACAATTTCTCTAAGGAAATTTACAAGAAATGCAAAAATGGAATAATCTATCAGAATTGAAAATATGGTAGACTGAGTCTGTTGATTCTCTGGTGTTATGGCGGGCAAAAGATCATACAATCCAACACCTATCGGGATAAGACCCACTATCAGGCTTATTAATATATTACCAACAAGGATGGTTTGCTGAAACTGTGAATTATACAGATATAGAATTGCAGATCCAAATATAAAAAAAGCCGTAAAACCAGGTCTGCCGATCATATTTGAAAGATAGAATCCAAGGCCTACCCCAACGATATTCAAAATAAAGAACAGCCTGTAGGCTGCTTTTTCAGAAATGTCTTTATTTATGAATGTGCGCTCGGGTTTGTTTTTTAGATCTGCCGGGACATCGAAAATATCATTAATCACATACCCCGAAGCTGCAACCGTTACCACGGCGAGGACCAGAAGTGAAAAGCCAAAAAGATTTAAGGTAATGGCCACCCCAAAAGGTTCGAAAAGGCCATATTTTATAAGGAACATGGTAAGAGCAATAAAAACCAGGTTTCCAGCTCTTATTAGTTTTAAATAACTCATCATGGGCCTAAGTGTTTCTTTCGATCCACTTT
>JBFIMP010000201.1:0-5027 GCA_041611635.1 Christiangramia sp. | reverse complement strand
GGGAGCTAGTAGCGGCATTGGTGAGGCGATCGCCAGAAAACTATCTAATGAGAATTATATTGTAGTTCTTGCCAGCAGAAGCGTCCCCAAACTGAAGAAGATCCAGAAAGATCTTCCCGGAGAGAGTATGTTCGTAGAACTGGATGTTACCAGCACTGAAAGCGTGAACAAGGCTTTCAATAAGATCATCGACAAATATGAGGTTATTGATGTGCTAGTAAATTCCGCAGGAATTATGCCGCTTACCTACCTTAAAAACAGACATCTTGATGAATGGTTAAATACCATTGAAGTAAATGTGAAGGGAGTTTTACGCTGTATTTATTCCGCACTTCCGTATATAGAAAACCAGAATGGCGGACACATTGTGAATATTGCCTCTGTAGATGGGATAGAGATTTTTGCCGGCGGATCGGTATACGGAGCATCCAAAGCTGCGATAATTGAATTATCCAAGGCAATGCGCATGGAGCTTTCTCCAGAGTATAATATCAGGGTAACAGCCATTGAACCCGGTACAGTAGAAACCAAGCTTCGGAATGATATTACAGATAAAGAACTATTAGATGATAAAGATTATGGTGGAGATGAGCCAAAACTAAAACCTGAAAATATAGCAGATGCAGTCTTCTATGCTATCTCGCAGCCAGATTCTGTGAATGTAAATGAATTGTTAGTTAAGCCAACGGGAAAATCCTGAACTGGCAGATAGAAATATTAGAAAAGTAAATTATGAATTTAGCACACGTATTAAAATTAGCAGGAAAATTTGTAGCCCGGGGATTTATTTTTAAAGCCGGAAAAAAAGCAGCTTTAAAGGGCGGAAAAGTTGGGATTGGCGCAGCCTCTCTACTTGCCGGTGGCTATATGGCTTACACCCTTTTGCAAAAAAGAGAAGAAAAAATGAAATCACGGAAACGCATCACCAAAGCTAAAAAGGCAAACAAACATAAGATTGTTGTTTAGTTAAACCAGAACAGGAATGGGTCAAATCAAACATCTGGCCTTTCACATCTATTTACCAGGCTTAAGAGTTTAATTCTTTATCTTGACAGGAAAACTTTCAAGATGAAGCACATTATACTTTTTGGCCTGTTCTTTTCACTACCCATCATCTCCTTCGCTCAGGAAAATGACTGTGACTGTTGTACAAAACAACATCTTCAATTCGACTTCTGGGTTGGCGACTGGGAAGTTTTCAACGAAAATGGAGATAAGGTGGGAGAGAATCTGGTGCAAAAGCTGGAAGATAATTGCATTCTGAACGAAAATTGGAAAGCAGAAAACGGCAGCAGCGGTAAAAGTTATAATTATTACGATCCCTCAGATAAAAGCTGGAATCAGTTATGGCTGAGCAACACCGGTAATATTTTAAAACTGAAAGGCAAAGCAGAAAATAATAAGATGATCCTGAAAAGTGAACTGCAAAGAGGAAAAAAAGGACAATATTATAACCAGATCACGTGGACAGAAAATCAAGATGGGAGTGTAATCCAGCATTGGCAGATCCTGGATTCCCAAGGGAATTTTTTAAGCAATGTTTTTAAAGGAATTTACAGAAAAAAGCAGGATAATTAATTACTGAAAATACTTTCTGAATCTGCACTTAGGCTTTCAACCGCCGAAGAATCATTTTTATTAAAATTTGAGATTCCTTTCTTAAGCCAGTTATAATATTCATCGGCATCGGGTTCATATGCTGAAGGCGAAATAAGTTGTTCTTCCTTATGATCTATTAATACATAATAAGGTTGGGCATTTGCCTTATAACGGCTAATCTGGAAATCGCTCCATTTACTCCCAATACTTTCAATTTCCTTACCGGTAGTTTCTGAAACATATTGTTCAGATTCGGGTAATTTTCTTTTATCATCCACATATAGTGAAACCAGAACAACATCATTTTTCAGAACATCAAGTACCTGGGGTTCGCTCCATACCCTTTCCTCCATTTTCCTGCAATTTACACAGGCATGTCCTGTAAAGTCAATCAGCACAGGAAGGTCATTTTCTCTGGCATAGGCCAGACCATCCTCATAATCGTGAAAGGATATGATATCGTGTGGTCCATATTCGGCACCTTCTGGTAGTCCCTTTTTATTAGAGGTGATCCCGGCATTAGATGTTCCAATTCCATCAGGCGATTCACTGTAATGTAATGGCGGCGGAAAGCCACTTATCAATTTTAATGGTGCCCCCCAAAGTCCGGGAATTAGATAAATAGTAAAGATTAAAGCGACCAGCCCGGTAATTAGACGGCCCACAGAAATATGTTCTTCTTTAGAATCATGCGGCAACCTGATTTTGCCGAACAGATAAAGTGCCAGCATTCCGAAGATAGCGATCCAGATCGCGAGGAAAATCTCGCGCTCCAGAATGTGTAATTGCAATACCAGATCTGCATTAGAAAGGAATTTGAAAGCCAGGGCAAGCTCCAGGAACCCCAGGGTCACCTTAACGGTGTTTAGCCAGCCACCAGATTTAGGAAGCGTATTCAACCAACCCGGAAATGCCGCAAACAATCCAAATGGAAGCGCAATAGCCAGGGAAAAACCTAACATTCCTACAATTGGAGCGATACCTCCTTTTGAGGCAGCCTCAACCAGTAAGGTACCTACGATAGGACCCGTACAGGAAAAGGATACAATAGCCAAAGCAAGGGCCATAAAAAAGATACCTATTAACCCACCTTTATCAGCTTTCGAATCGATCTTGGTTCCCCAACTGCTTGGCAAAACAATCTCAAAAGCCCCCATAAATGAAAAGGCAAAAACTACAAGCAGTATAAAGAAGGCCAGGTTAAACCATACGTTTGTCGACAAGGCATTTAAAGAATCTGCCCCGAAAATAAGAGTAACAAGAGACCCAAGAAGAACATAGATCACAATGATAGAGATCCCATAGAATATTGCGTTTCTTATCCCGGCGATCCTTGATTTACTTTGCTTGGTAAAAAAGCTTACCGTCATTGGGATCATTGGGAAAACACAGGGAGTTAACAAAGCCGCAAAGCCCGAAAGAAATGCTACAATGAAGATTCCCCAGAAAGACCTTTTTTCTTTAGGATTATTAATAACTATAGTTTCATCTTGCTTACTGGTTCCTTCTATGGCAGTTTCTGGAGCCTCGACAGCAATCGCATTTTCCTTTAAAGTGAAATCGAGATCCTTAGAATCGAAAATACAGGCTTTATCATCACATGCCTGATATTCAACTTTAGCATTAATTCGAGCCAGAGAAGTATCCAACACCTTAATATTCTGAGTAAAAACAGCATTATAAGCGAAATAGCTGAGATCCATTTCGAAAACCTTGTCAAATTCGGTAATCGCATCGCTTTCTTCGGTATTTCCTACAAGCTCATATTTTTCACCGGCATTCTCATAAATGAATACTGTGGGCAAAGCACCACCTTCAGGTAATTCCTGAGAGTATAAATGCCATTTATCTTCGATAGTGGCGTTGATCACCAGCTGGTATTCATCTTCAGCGATCTTTTTTACCTCCGTATTCCACTCAACCGGATTATGAATTTGCGCCTGAGCTAGAAACCCGGTGAACAGTAACAGAATTAAAAGGCTTTTTTTAAGGAAATTGTCTAACATATTATTGTAATCCTGATGATATTTCTATTCTGAAAATCGCTCAAATTTAAGGAAATTAAAGAGAACGGGCCTTAAATGAAATTTCCCTTTCCCCATTAATTTAATAGAATTTTTACTTCAATTTCTGTACCTGTATTTTCTTTAGAAGAAATATCCATGTCTCCATTTAATTCAGTTACCATATCCCACACTAACTTCAGCCCTAAACCGAAACCCTGCTCACCAGAAGTTCCCCTGGTGGAGTTCAATTTATCCTTCTTGAATCTTGCCAAAACCTTTTTAGATATTCCAATACCATTATCTGTGATTTTAAACTTCAGGTATTTTCCCTCATCCAGATGTAACACGTCAAGATCTACTACAATTTTTCCATTAGGTGGAGTAAATTTGATAGCATTAGAGATTAGGTTTCCAAAAACGGAAAGAAGCTTCCTTCTTGAAAAGATGATTTTAGACTTTTCAGGATTTATTTTGATTTGAAAATCAATATTCTTGGATTTTGAAGGCAGCCTGTATAATTTCAGCAACTTCTCTTTTAATTGCTTCAGGTTGATATTTTTTTCCTGAAATGGATCACTCGATAGTCCGCTTTTAAGAATATCGTTGGTTAATTCGAGTACGCTATTTCCCGAATCTTTTATCAGCTTAAAATACTGAATCATTTCTTCCCTGCTAGAATCTTCAGATGCCGCAACCTCAGCCAGACCTGTTATTCCAGTAATAGGCCCACG
Source organism: Christiangramia sp. (assembly GCA_041611635.1). Classification (GTDB taxonomy): domain Bacteria; phylum Bacteroidota; class Bacteroidia; order Flavobacteriales; family Flavobacteriaceae; genus Christiangramia. Next base: position 691 of record JBFIMP010000201.1, on the reverse strand, counting down.
AACATCATGCGCCACCTGGTTCCTGGTCTTTATTGCTTTATTTAGAGAAAATATGGTTTCATCCCTCTTTCTTTTATGCTCCAGTTTATTCACGATTTCAGAAGCAACAAGCTTCAGCATAGCCTTTTTGCGATCGCTCATATCTTGAGCGTTCTTATCTAGCACACATAGTGCCCCGATATTATCGCCAGATTCAAGCGTTAGAGGAATTCCCAGGTAATAATTAAAACCAGAATCACCCTTTGAAAAACCTTTTTCCTTAAAATGCTCATCTTTATCAAGCTCTCTAATCTCAAGCGGCTCATGAGTACGTATGGTTCTATCACAAATAGAATCCTCTCGCGGCATTTGCAATAGTTTTGAAGAGAACGCAGTAACCGTCCACTGGTAATAATTATCTATAAGGTTGATTACAGACATTTCGGTACCGGCGATCATAGCAGATAATTGTATAAGCGACCTGAATTCTTCCTGCAATTCACTGAAATCGAGGTCGAATTTACTCAGGCTTTTTATCCTCTTAAATTCTGTCTGGTCATTTTCAATAATCTCATTTAACATAAGTAGATTTTAAGATGAGTAAATATATCAATTAAAACTACCTTTATCGACTAGTTACCTATATGATTGGGCCCTTAAATTCATGGCAATATGGATAGAGAAATTATTTTGATGGAGATATGCTTACAGG
>JBFIMP010000200.1:0-5057 GCA_041611635.1 Christiangramia sp. | reverse complement strand
GCACGGGCTTCTAACACCTGCCCCATCAGCACAAGGCTTAGAATGACCGTGGCTGCTTCAAAATAAACATGCACAGTTCCCACTTCGGTCTTGAACTGGGCCGGGAAAAAATCTGGAAAAATAAGCCCAAAAACACTAAAAATCCAGGCGACCCCTGCTCCTATTCCAATAAGGGTAAACATATTGAGGTTCCAGGTCTTTATAGATCGCCATGCTCTCTCAAAGAACATCCATGTAGCATAGAATACCACAGGTAAGGAAAGTACAAATTGCAACCAGTTCCAGGTTTTCATATCTGCCAGGTCATAGAGTGGATTGTTAGGTATCATTTCAGACATTGCGACAAGGAATATCGGCAAGGTAAATGCTACGGCTATCCAGAATTTCTTTTTCAGGGCCTTATAACCTTTCTCTTCAGCAGAAGGCTCCGGCTCTAAAGGCACCAGTTCCATCCCGCATATAGGACAATCTCCGGGTTCGTCCATGATTACTTCCGAATGCATGGGACAGGTGAACTGAACTTTTGTAGCAGCACTCACCTCTTCTACGAGGTCCATGCCACACACAGGACAGTCGCCAGGCTTATCATAGGTCTTATCCCCTTCACAATGCATGGGGCAGTACCAGGTACCGGTTCCCTTTCCTTCACTTTTGGTTTTCTTTTTTGCTTCAGGATTTGGTGGAGCCTGTTCCCCTGGCATCATGATGTGATAATTCCCAGCATCTTTTTGCAGAGCCTCTTCAAATTTTTCAATCTTGATATGCTCTGCCATACTGATATCGGCTTCGGCTTTTTCGAGATCCACTTTTGCCTCGATAACACCTTCAACCTGATTTAAAGTTTTTTCAACATGACTCCTGCAACCATTACAGGTCATCCCGGTTATTTTATAAGTATGAGTCATAGGTTTTCCTGAATGCTGGCCAGCATCTTCAGGTAAGATAATATGATAATTTCCTCTTTCACGGGCCAGGGCATCTTCCAATTTCTCTAGCGGAATATGCTTTTTCATCTCTACTACGGCTTCAGCTTTATCTAGATCTACGTTAACACCGGTTACTCCTTCAACTTTAGATAGAGTCTTTTCAACATGGCTTCTACAACCATTGCAACTCATACCTGTTATCTTATATGTATGTTTCATTATTTTGAAGAATTGGCTCCTCACTTAAAAGGTTTAGGAGTTATAATTTTAGCTAAGGTAAGAGGTAAGAAAAAGAGGGGAATTTAAAATTATGGAAAAGTCTTTCGAAAAGTATAGAAATGCCAGAGGGGAACCCCCCCCCTAACAATTAATCTATTAAGCTAAAAAACTTTCGCACGCAGCTACACATTCCTTACAGGCTTTAGCACAATCCTTGCAGTGCTTAGCATCATGTTTCCCACACTCATCTGCACAGGATTGACATACTTTTTTGCAATATTCCACCAGGCCTTTTACATCCTTATAATTGGTAGCCAAAATTTGATTCAAAGCAGAACAAACTTCTGCGCAAATTCTATCCAGACGAATGCAGTCTTTCATCATTTTCACATTGTCTTCTTCCAGGCAGGCATCTGCACAATAATTACAATGGTTAATGCAATTGCCTAATGCACTAATCAACTTCTCATTTCTCATAACTACTTGATTTTATTGGTTATAACTCAAATGTAGAAATGCCCCCTTAGCTTCACTTTTAAAAAAATGCTAAGTTCTTTCAGTTTTAGAGCTTTTTAACTGAATCTGGGATTAATTAAGATTTTTTTGTATCCAGTTGTTCCCATTTCCAGCCATCCTGCCATATTAGCGACCTGAAAAGTCTGCGATGTTTACAAATTCTAGAGGAATATGAGCTAGCTCCTGTCCCTGCAAGCAGTTCTTTTTCTGAAAGCTTTTCGGTTCCTGAACCGGCCGGATCTTCTTTCACCAGTTCAATATGAGTAACCTCAGCGATCACTTCAAAATAATTTTCAAAAGCAACAAACAAGGGGTTCAGGCTTTCAGGATTAGGCTGAATTTCATGTTTCACCTCGTAGGAGAGAATGAGTAAAGCTTCATAAAGCCGCGCCAGCTGAAGTATAATGGCATTCTTGGATTTATTATTATGGAAATAATGAATAACCGGGTAGGCTCTATGCTGCTGACTATACCTTATAATTGAATCTGAAATTTTATCAACTTTCTTTAAAAGCGGATCAAAATTTTCACCATTCCAGCTACTAATAATTATCTCTTCGGGACTGCTCCCCAGAGTACTTAATTTTATTCCCAGTTTTCGCTGGTCTATTACCGCAGAAAGTACCGGTACAAAATAAGTGACAGACATAGTAAGCAGAATAAGACCGGTAAAGGAATAGATAGAGCTTAATATTTTCCAAATATCGGCAGTTGCTATGTAATCGCCCATCCCGAGGGTAGAAATACTAAAGCCACTGTAATATATAAGCTGCCATAGATTTGCCGGTATTTTGCTTGTACTGTCGATAATTGCCCCTGGGTTGGCATAAAGTATTAATACAAAACTTAGCCATAAAAACAATACCCAGATTAGAACAATGGAAATTAACAATATATAGCCCGCCTGGGATAAAATACTCGATCTGCCGTCCCTTCCAGAAACGAACAGGAAACATTTCCAGAAAATATGTGCAAAACGGCTGGTGAGCCATCCGCCTCCCTGCATGGAAAGAGTTGTTTGCAAAATATCTAAAACGATAGCAAAATACAGGATAACTCCTGCGATCATATAAATAATCATAGGTCTTATTTGGTTGAGGTTTCGCCAAAATAAGAATTCAAAAAGAAAGAAGGTTTTATAGAAATGCTAAAACCTTGAATGTATGAAGTATTAGATAGAATCCAGGTTCTTTCTGTTTTTACTGGACTGTTTCCGGTATTCTGAAGGGGTGTAGCCGGTAGCACTTTTGAATGAAGTAGATAGATAAGCTGGGGTGGAATAGCCCAGATTATCAGCGATCATGGCTATGCTCCAATCGTCATAATCAAGTAATTCCTTAACCCTTTCAATTCGCACCGCATTATAGAATTTCTGAATGCTCTGCCCTTCGCTTTCCGTAAAAACATGGGTTATATGGCTGTAATCATAATTTAGCCTGGAAGTGAGCACACGGGAAAGTTTTTCATTGCTTGCCTCTGCGGAGTAAACATTATCAATGATAAGTGATTTGATATTATTGATCAATTTTTCGTTACGGTCCTGCAGGATCTCAAAACCAACTTTTCCAAATTGCTTTTCCAGTTCCTTCCTTTCTGCAGGTGCAAGTTCCCGGCTAAGTATAGCTTCACCCAGGTTAACTTCCTTGAAAGGAATATCCATGCGCCTAAGAATATCCTCTACGGTTATAATGCATCGCTGGCACACTACGTTACGTATATTGATCTTCTTTTCTTCCAAAAAATTAATTTTAAAAGGATATCCAGACCAAAGAAACCGGTCTGGATACCCGGTATTTCTATTCTATAGTCTCATCTACTCTTCCACACTTCAGCATTTTATCCCCAAAATACGGATTTCTAATTTGGTCTGAATTTGAGTACCAGTAATCTCCTTTTCCTTCAAACGCCATAGGGCAGAATTGCTTGTAGATCTTTCCTGAAGAAATGGCCTGTTTTAAAACAGGATCCATGGCAGCGGTTAATTTTGAAAATTCCTCTCTCTGTTTATTCACATCTTTCTCCCCGGCAATATTCCCAGCGATCGTTGCGATCTCAGCATTATTTTCCTTTAGGCTTGCCTGGAGTTCTTTTGCAGCTTCTGCTGCAGCTTCGGCATTAGTCTGCACCAATGCATCCTTAATCTCTAGATATAGGTTAAAGGCCTGCTTTACTCCATCATTCTTGAATTCGACAGTGGCTGAAGCCATGGTCTTTTCAGAATGCATGTGGTCTGAATTTTCCGTATGTGTATGATCGGAATTTTCATGCATTTCGTGACCTTCATGAGAAACCTTATCGTCTTTTTCCTTTTTTGAGTCTCCGCAAGAATACATCATTAAACTCCCTGCAACTAAACTCATGCTGATTAAACTTCTAACTCTTCTTTTCATTTTTCGAATTATTAATTATTGATTTTTAACGTATTTAATTGTTCCTGGTAACAGGATTCTTCTTCTTTTTCTTCTTTTTGGCTGGCTTCAGGATCTTTCTCACTGTAGGTGAAGAAATGTACCAAAGCAAGAATCCGCTCAAAACTGTGATCAACCCAAGTAAAGAAAATGATCTTAACAATAAATTATTGAAATCATCCCTTCCCTCATAATCCATGGTATGAGTCATCCAGAGGAAATCAAACCATCGCCAGTCGCGGTGTCTTACGGTATTAAAATTACCGGTAAGAGCACCTACATAGGCTTTCAGGTTTTCATCGGTATCGTAAGATATAACCCAGGCAGGCAGTAAACGTTCTCTATATTCATGATGCTTCCCCGTTTCTGTGATCCTTTCGATACCAGAAACTTTCAGGTCTTCTTTCATATAGCGCGAAGCGATATCCAGAGCCTGCTGCCTGTTGATCTCCTCGATAATTTCTCCATTGCGGGCATCCATGAGAACCTTATCATTAATGTAATAAAATGGCTGGCCAGAGATCTCCTGAAGTTTTACTGAAGTGACCTCCATTTCAGGATGGAGTTTCGTAGGACTTTTTAGGTCTGAAAATGATGAATGTACAGGCTCCTCTTTTTTGAACTGGTCTCCGTGAATCTCATCCAGATCTGTCCAGCTAAAATAGAGACCGCTTACGGTCCACATAATAAACTGAATTCCTATAAAAATGCCCAGATACCGGTGGGCCTTCCGGATGTTCATTGCAGTTTTTCTTTTTACTAACATTTAATCTCTTAATTCTGGTTGTATAAATATTTAATGTTCCTAGATCTTCTCGGTTACCTCTCCACAATTTAGCATGGAAGCTCCGTAATAAGGGTTTTTCACTTCAGTCGATAAACTAAGCCAGTCTGCCCCCTGGTTGCTGTTCGCCATGGGACAATGCTGAATATACATCCCGTCCATAGGTCTGGTGGACTGGGCAAGATCGATCATGGTATTGGAAAG
>JBFIMP010000199.1:0-5073 GCA_041611635.1 Christiangramia sp. | reverse complement strand
GGCAAACGCCATCCTTTAAGTGATAATCAAAGTGAAGTTCATTGTCCACAATTTCAGCATCAAAATAGAAGTTCTCCACCTGCTCTAATTCCTCACTTATTTCACACAGGCTCAGATCATGGGTAGCAATGATACCGGAGGAATTAGTGCCTACCAGTCGCTGCACAAATTTCCTTGATCCTATCGCTTTATCGGTACTATTGGTGCCTTTCAGGATCTCGTCCAGAATGATGAAATAATCTTCGGTTTGTATCTTATCAACTATGAATTTCAGCCTTTTTAATTCTGAAAAGAAATAAGATTCGTCATCGCCCAGGGAATCGCTGGTACGCATACTGGTGATTAGTTTAGTTGGAGCATAGCTGCAGGATTCCGCACAAACCGGTAGACCGATATTTGCCATCACGATCTGCAGGGCAACTGTACGTAAGAATGTACTTTTCCCGGCCATATTTGCACCGGTAATAATAAAGAACTGTTCACCATCAATCTTAAAATCATTATTGACTCTCTTTTGTGGATGCAATAATGGATGGCCTAAATTTTTCGCGGTAGTTCCTTTACCTTTTTTCAGAATTTCAGGAAAATGATAGGACTCATGATTAAAGCTGAAATTCCCCAGGCTGTTATAAGCATCTGTTCTTTCTACGGCTTCAAACCAATGTTCCACGGCGGTATGATGATGCTGAATCCATTTTTCCAATCTATAGCATTGCCTAAGATCCCAGAGAAAGAATCCGTTAGCGAAAATCCCGAAAAGGAAATTGTTACGTTGATCCAGCGCATCTATTGCCCTGGAAAACTCCTTTAAAATGACGGAAGCTTTTTTTGTTTCTGATGTAATGGAATGCTTTACTTCTTTCATTAATCCTGATTCGAATTCTTCAGTCTCCAGAAATGCCAGTAACTGGTGATATTGCTGAAAAGTATCCTGCACTTTACTTACAGTTCCAGACAGGTCATTGATCTTTTTCAGGAAAACTCCGGTTATAAGTACTCCAATGATAAACCATAATAGCACCTGGGAGGCGCCAATGATGTCAAAATAGAATAGCGCCAGAACAGCAATTGATAATACTGAAAATACCGCAGGAAACCATTTCATGTATTTCGGCACGAAACTTTTGTAATTACGAATCCAGTTCAGGATAAATTTGGAATCGGTTTCGGTTTTAACCAAAGTAGCCGTAGCGGAATAGTTCTGTCTCCAGTCAGCTTTGGAAGCCAGTTCTTTTATCGCTTCCTGTTTCTTTAGAATATCCTCGGTTTTATTCGCAAGTATAATTTTGGCGAGCCTGGCTTTTCCTTCTTTTAAGGAGGTACGGTTAAGAAACTGGAAGAATGATTTTCTGCCGAAAAGGTCGATGTCGCGGGCATACTCGTGATCTTCAGGTTCAAACTTCTTTCCGTCTGGCAGATCTGAAAAATCTCTTGTTTTAAGGATCCTAAGTTCCAGTTTATTGATATGGATCAAAGCAGCCAGTTTGTCCCTTTCTTTTTTCAGATCGGTATGCCTGGAAATTAGAAATATGAAAATGGCTATAAGAGCTATTACCAGTGGCAACAGTATAGTAATATTTCCGAAGAAGAAATAAATCGAGGCGCAGATCCCCAGAAATATAATCAATCTCAGTGTGCTTGAAAAAGCTAGTTTTTTAGAGATCTGTTTCTTTGATTTGGAGTATTTCGCCTGTCGTGAGGAGTAAAATTCTTCAGCTTTTGTCATTATAAATCTTCAAGTTCCTTTTTCAGCTTTGCGGTGAGACCGTTAATTACAAGTTCGTAAGAATGGTCGATCAATTCAAAAACCAGTTTTGGGTCCAGCCGACCATCCAGAACCAGGGTGTTCCAGTGTTGTTTATTCATATGATAACCCGGCAGAATATTCTCTTCATATTCTTCCCTTAGCTCTATGGCCCGTTCGGGATCACATTTTAAATTTGCCCTAAGCGGCACCTTGTCCAGGGAAATTATTGAAAACATCTTACCCATTACTTTTAAGACAAGATTATCGGGACCAAAAGGGAGGCCTTCGGTAACTCCTTTTTTTGCCAGGCAATAATCTCTGAATGTGTCGATGTTCATTTTTCAATTCTTAGTCCCTGAAACCAGTTGGTTATCGTCATGCTGAACTTGTTTCAGCATCTCATAGTTCCGAGAATAAATCTCTCATTTCCGGATTTTCATTTTTGATCAAATTCAATTTCCAATCCTTATGCCAGTTTTTCAATTGTTTTTCTCTTGCTATTGCCTGATTAATATCTGAAAATTCTTCAAAATACATCAGGTCGTACATGTTGTATATTCTGTTGAAAATTGATCCTTCACCATTTTTATGCTGTATTAGTCTTGATTTCAATTCAGAAGTTACGCCTATATAAAGTACTGTTCTTGTCTTATTTGCTAGTATTTAAGTATAACTGTTTTTCATTCTTTAAAAGAAAGACCCTGAAACAAGTTCAGGGTGACGTGGTAAAGCAAATTAAAATATCAGGCAGCATTCCTAACTCATTTCAGCATCTCCTAACTTCCCTTTTCAATCTTTTTATTTTCGGTATTTTCAATGGTCAAAGCCGTATAATCCAGTTTCCAGCCTATGGTTTCAACAATCTTTTCCATTAGAAGAATTGTATCCAAGGCTTCAGCCTTCGCTTTGTCCAGAAGTCCGCTTTGAGGGATCTTATCTACAATGGTCTTTTTCGCGTCACGGTTTATATCGGTTAGATCTGAAGTCGTAAACGGGTTGGCCCATCCTTCACGTTTGTCGTAATATTTGAAATCTGTTTCAATGGTTAACAATTCCGGCTGCGGAAAATTGGTAAGGATGATCTTTTTATTTTCATTGTCGCTATCCATCCTGATCTTACTAAGGTCGAAACCTACATGTGCTTTGGCGGTTACCAGGACAATGGCTTTTTTCTTCCCGAGGATAAGACTGAGATATTTTTCTTTCAGATTTTCATAATGATAGATCTCAGAAAAATCACCTTCCACGGTAATGAATTTGCATACACTTTTGATCTTATCCATTAAAACAACAGATTGTTCGCTGGTCTTCGATCTCGAGCGTTCTTTATTAAAAGCTGCAAAAATGAAGTATGCGATAACGGCGCCAACGGCCAATCCTATAAAGAGTAATTCCATATTATTTTCCTATTTCTCCCAGAGGCGTAAATTTAAAGCCTTTTTCGAACTTGAGCGATTTTACCTCAATCAAGGTTGGCGGTTCTTCAAATTTGCGGTATAATTTCATTTTCACAGGATCTTATAAAGCACCGGCTTGCAGGGGGCGGCGTCATTTTCAAAAGAAGCGGGCTGAAGATTCAAAAAATAATCTCCATCTTCGATCTTGTTGGGAACATAGATCAATTCTGTAATGGTCGCATCAAACCTGGTGTTCTTAGGGAAATCCCAAAAGGCTCTATGGGCCAGTAATTTACCTTCATCTTTCTCTTTGTCTACGGAAGGTTGATCGGTCAGAAAGTGTTTAATGCCTAATTCACGAACGTACATCATCGCATCCTCTTCTATATAGGGCCAATTTGTATGCGAATGATTTTTGGAGATCTTCCCGATATAATTTGGAAGTGTTCGTAGCACCAAAGCTTCAGCATTGAAATCTTTAAGTTTCTTTTGTAGCTGTTCTTTAGTGAAAACAAAATCATCTCCTTTTTTCTGAGGTTCTATCGAAATTAGTTTTGCCTTGAAAAAAAAGGTTTTCAAGTGCTGCTGAATAGTATGCATTTCACTGCTGATGTGGCCCACACATTCAGTATGCGTGGCATGAGCATGCGGGTTGAACCAGATATTATTGAAATTCACAGAAGATCCCTTGCTCACTTTCCCGATAAAATCACCATCAACCACAGGTTCTATCTCCGGGTGCTTTAGATACCAGGCCATCGGATTCTTATTATCCCCACGAAGACTTATGGAAATATCCAGGGGATGAGAGAAATCTATTTTATATGAATTGCCATGATGGCTTATGTTCGCTAACATGTTGTTTGATTGGTCCTAACAAATGTAGCATTTAGTTGAAAATTGATACAGGACAATTGATTATTAAATTTTCAATTACGTCACCCTGAACTTGTTTTAGGGTCTTTGGTTGAGATGCTGAAACGAGTTCAGCATGACGGTTTATTAGTCTATATAGAAAAGATCTGCCGCTATTCCATCACTTAGAAACTTTCCTCTGGCAGTAATATGAAAAGTGTTTCCGGTCCTTTCCATGAGTGCGTCATCAAGGAATTTCTCTATTTCCCTAAAAAAATGATCGCGGTATTTTTCTCCGAATTTCTGTAAAATATCATCTGTGGAAACACCGAATTTGGTTCGAAGCCTGGTCATGACATATTCATTATAGGAATCGGTCGTGGAAAGTTTTTCGGTTTGCTGAGGTAAATTCCCGGCTTCAATGGCTTTTATATAGAGCGTATTATTACTGATATTCCATTTTCTGGAGGTGCCATCGTAGGAATGCGCCGATGGGCCAATTCCCAGGTAAGGTTTCCCCAGCCAGTAAGCCATGTTGTTTTGCGAATGATAACCCGGTTTTCCGTAATTCGAGAATTCATAATGCTCAAATCCTTTTTTGGTAAGTTTGTTTACCAGGATATCGAATTGTTCCCGGTAGGTTTCATCTGCAACCGGCTTCACCTTTCCTTTTTCTATGAATTTTTCAAGAGCGGTTTTTGGTTCTATGGTAAGCGCATAACTGGAAATGTGTGGAATATCAAGCTCAAGGGCTTTGTCCAAATTCTCTATCCATAGTTCATTGGATTGCCCGGGAATCCCGTAGATAAGATCGATGCTGATATTATCAAAATACTTCTTTGCTAGTTTCAGGGAACTCAAGGCCTCTTCAGAATTATGAGCCCGGTTCATTAATTTAAGGTCTTTTTCAAAAAATGACTGGACTCCTATACTCAATCGATTCACCGGAGAAGCATCAAGCATTTTGATCACTTCTTCCGAAAGATCATCGGGATTTGCCTCGAGCGTGATCTCGGCGTTTTCTGAAACCTCGAAATGTTTAAAGATCGTTTTGAAGATCAGTTCCAATTCTTC
>JBFIMP010000198.1:0-5087 GCA_041611635.1 Christiangramia sp. | reverse complement strand
TCACATGTCCCATTTTTCTGAATGGCCTCGTGATCTTCTTACCGTAAATATGTGGAGTTACACCATCGAGTTTCATGATCTCTTCAATATTCTCATATAGAACTTCACCTTCATGATCTTCATCGCCAACCAAATTTACCATTATTCCACCAACTTTACTGTCGGTATTTCCCAAAGGAAGATCCAGTATTGCTCTTATTTGTTGCTCAAACTGGTTGGTGTAAGAGGCTTCGATACTGTAGTGCCCGCTGTTGTGGGGTCTAGGGGCGACTTCATTGATGAGGAGCTCATCATCTTTGGTCTGGAACATTTCTACTGCCAGTAAACCTACATGCTCAAAAGCTTTAGAAACTCTTTCGGCAGTTTTTCTTGCTTTCTCCGCTACGTTTTCTTCAATTCTTGCCGGGCAAATGACATATTCTACCTGGTTGGCTGTTGGATGGAATTCCATTTCCACTACCGGATAAGTGCGCACTTCTCCAGATGGATTCCTTGCCACGATCACCGCTAGCTCATTTTTAAAGGGAACTAAATTTTCTGCAATACATTCTCCTTCAGGTAAACCGTCTAGATCGGCAGTTTTCTTAATTACTGAAACACCTTTGCCGTCATATCCTCCAGTGGCGCTTTTCCAAACGAAGGGAATTTTTACAGTTTCAGTTTCAACGGCTGCTCTTAATTCCTGCAGACCTGAATAAACCTTGAAGTCGGCGGTAGGAATATCATTGTTTTTATAGAACTGTTTTTGAGTTGCTTTATTCTGGATTTTTTCCAAGGTGTCTGCCGAAGGATAGGTTTTGATACCTTCAGATTCCAGTTTTTTTAAGGCCTCGATATTCACACCTTCTATCTCGAAAGTAACTACATCTGCCTTTCTTCCAAAATTGAGCACAGTTTCATAGTCCATGAGATCACCCTGTTCAAAATGATTACAGGAGATCTTACATGGCGCTTCCTCGCTTGGATCTAAAACCAATGTCTGGATATCGTACTTTCTCGTCTCGTACAACATCATTTTACCTAATTGACCACCGCCCAGAATGGCTAGTTTAAAGTCTGAAGAAAAATAATTTACCATATATTTAATCGGCTTTCCGCAAAAATAACCTATTCGTAATTTCTGCCATACATATTCAGTAAGAAATCGGGCCGTTGAGCTTATGGAGATTCCTTATCTTTGCCACTTAAAATTTGACCATTTTGATAAAACTACATGATCTTGAATTCGAACCTTTTATTTCTGAGGGGGAGATTACACAGGCGATAGACAGGATTTCAGAAGAATTGAATGCAGAATATGCAGGAAAAATACCGGTTTTTATTGGCGTTCTTAATGGGTCTTTTATGTTCGCTTCAGAAGTCATTAAAAGATTCAGAAGTGATTGTGAAGTGAGTTTTGTGAAAATGGGATCTTATGAAGGGACTGAAACTACCGGGAATGTAAGAACGCTGGTAGGATTAAATCAGGAGTTGAAAGGTCGCGAGGTGGTGGTGCTGGAAGATATTGTGGACACTGGTAATACGCTGGTCGAAATCGATGAGATATTGAATAAAGCTGAGGTTGCCAGTTATAAGGTGGCGACCTTATTTTTCAAGCCTGCGGCTTACAAAAAGAATGTTCCCGTACAGATAAAGGGAATCGAAATACCAAATAAATTTATAGTTGGATTCGGTCTCGATTACGACGGATTGGGGAGAAATCTAACACAAGTATATAAACGCAAAGAAAATAAAATGACAAATCTAGTATTGTTTGGCCCTCCGGGTGCAGGCAAAGGAACTCAGGCAACGATTCTAAAAGATAAATATAAACTTGTTCATATTTCTACCGGGGATGTTTTCAGGTTCAATATTAAAAATCAAACCGAATTGGGCTTAAGTGCTAAATCTTATATGGATAAAGGTCAACTGGTACCAGATGAGGTAACTATAAATATGTTGAATGCCGAAGTTGAAAAGAATGACGGAGCCAATGGTTTTATTTTCGATGGTTTTCCTAGAACCGAGGCGCAGGCAAAAGCTTTAAGTGAATACCTGGAGTCTAAAGGAACCGAGGTTCATGCCATGATCGCACTGGAAGTTGAAGATGAGATCCTGGTGGAGCGTTTACTTGAAAGGGGTAAAACTTCAGGTAGACCAGATGATGCAGATGAGGCGGTTATTAGAAACCGAATAAAAGTATATTACAATGAAACTGCCATCCTGAAGAACTACTACCAGAAACAGGATAAGTATTTTGGAGTAAATGGAGTGGGCAGTATAGAGGAGATCACAGAGCGATTGAGCAAAGTGATCGACGAATTAATGAAATAAGATAAAAATGACTGAAGGGAATTTTGTTGACTATGTGAAAATTCATGTTTTTTCCGGAAAAGGGGGGAAGGGCTCTGCCCACCTTCACCGGGAAAAATATATAACTAAAGGAGGACCAGATGGGGGAGATGGTGGCCGTGGAGGTCACGTTATAGTAAAAGGAAACAAAAATCTCTGGACACTGTTTCACCTTAAATTCAAGCGTCATGTAAAGGCTGAACATGGTGGTAACGGAAGTAAGCAAAGAAGTTCTGGTGCTCAGGGAGCAGACGAATATATAGAAGTTCCATTGGGAACCGTTATTCGCGATACCGAAACCAATGACATCATTAAAGAGATCACCGAGGATGGGCAGGAATTTATTGTTGCTGAAGGTGGAAAAGGAGGATTGGGAAACTGGCATTTTAAAAGTTCCACCAATCAGACTCCCAGGTACGCCCAGCCAGGTATCGACGGTCAGCAGATCGATATAACCTTAGAATTGAAAGTGCTGGCAGATGTAGGCCTAGTAGGTTTTCCAAACGCAGGGAAGTCAACTTTGCTCTCTGTTATTACCGCGGCGAAGCCTAAAATTGCCAATTACGAATTTACGACCCTTAAGCCGAATCTTGGAATTGTAGAATATCGGGATTTCAAAACCTTTGTAGTTGCAGATATTCCTGGAATTATCGAAGGCGCTGCAGAAGGGAAAGGGCTGGGACATCGTTTCCTGAGGCATATCGAAAGAAATTCAACTTTATTGTTATTGATCCCTGCAGATGCCAAGGATATTAAAAAGCAATATGACATCCTTCTGGATGAATTGAAGCGGTATAATCCAGAATTAATGGATAAGGATAGACTAATAGCTATTTCTAAAAGCGATCTTCTGGACGAAGAGCTTAAAGCTGAAATGACTGAAGAGCTGGACAGAGAGTTAAACCTGCCTTATATTTTTATCTCCTCTGTGGCTCAGATGGGTCTTACCGAATTGAAAGATAAGTTATGGCAAATGCTTAATAAAGAGCCTGTTTAAATCCTGTTAAACGTATTAGCTCCCGAATCGATTTTTCTTATTTTTAGTAAAAATCGGTTATGCGACTTATAAAATATTCTTTTTTATTATTATTCATAGCTGCCTGTAATTCTCCACAGGCAGTTTATGATTATGACCAGAAGGTAAACTTTGGTCAATATTCCACTTACTCTTTATTTCCAGATTATCGGCCTGGCCTTAGCCAGTTAGATGAATCCCGGCTTACCGAAAGTCTAAAAGTAGCCATGCAGGAAAAAGGTTTTTCCTTGTCTCAAAATCCCGGTATCTATGTTAATGTTTACACCCAGCAATACGAGCAGGATAACAGAAGCCGTGTTGGAGTAGGAATGGGTGGTGGAGGAGGTAATGTTGGAGTTGGGGTCTCAGGTGGCATTCCTATAGGGCAGATGGATACTTACCTAAAGCTTACTTTTGACTTTATAGATGTTGAAAATGATATGTTGGTTTGGCAGGCAATTGTAGAAAGTCCGTTTAATTTTGATGCAGACCCTCAAAAAAGAAAAGAACGTTTCAATAAAATTGTAGCTAAGGCTCTTGAAGGTTATCCTCCTAAAAATAAATAGTAAACATATAAATTGAAAAAGCCCGATGCAGTTGCACCGGGCTTTTTACTTTTTGATTGGTTAGTTAGTATGGGAAAGAAAACTTAGTTTTCTTCCGGATCTTCCATATCCTCGTCCATTTCGGTATTATTTATAGTACCTTTATTGTTCGATACTACGAATACACTTCTACGGTTTTTAGCATATTGTGCTTCAGTACACATGTTAGGCTGTGTACAGTCATTAACTGGTCTGCTTTCGCCATAACCTTCAGAAGTAAGTCTTGCTTTGTCGATACCCTTAGAAACCAGGTAATCTACAGTAGAAGCAGCTCTTCTCTTAGAAAGGGCCATGTTGTACTTATCTGATCCTCTTGCATCGGCATGAGACTCAACCTTCACTTTAATGTTTGGATAGTCGTTCATGTAAGTAACTACTGAATCAAGTACTGGTTTAGATTCTGGCTTGATTGTAGCTTTGTCGAAATCAAAATAGATCTTGCTGCCATCGATAGGGATAATATCCTGCCCACTAGTTTCATCTGTAACAGTTGGTGCTTCGATGATCTCATTCTCTTCACGAGTAAATTGGTAAAGGTTGTCTGTTCCTCTCCTGTTAGAAGCGAAATAACCCATTTCTTCACTTTCCTTTATTACGAATGCGAAATCATCATTACCACTGTTAATAGAAGCTCCAAGGTTTTCAACTTCTGAAAAATCACCTTCAGTTCTGAAAATATCAAGATTTCCAAATCCCTGGTGACCATCTGAAGTGAAGTAAAGAACGTCTTTATCACTAATGAACGGGAATTGCTCTCTGTGTGCAGTGTTCACTCCAGGACCTAAGTTCTGTGGAGTTCCATAAGTTCCGTCTTCGTTCACGTCTACAACGTAGATGTCGAAAGAACCACTGCCACCTGGCATATCACTTGAGAAGTATAATTTACTTCCGTCTGCGCTTAAGCTAGGGTGCTCTACAGAATAGTCTTCACTGCTAAATGGCAGTTTAGTAACGTTAGTCCACTCTCCATCTACATTTTCAGCACGGTAAAGGCTAATATGCGCAACACGAACGTCGTTCTCGTTCTTTACACGGTCTTCGTTAGTTCTGTCAAAGAACATCACTTTTCCATCCTGGCTGAAAGTAGCAGAGCTTTCGTGCTCATCTGTGTTGATATTGTTAGAGAAAAGAACGAT
>JBFIMP010000197.1:0-5103 GCA_041611635.1 Christiangramia sp. | reverse complement strand
CGGAATTCCATTTTGTTTAAACCAGTTCTCAAGCAGATCTGCTGTTTTATCTTCCTCTCCTGAAAAGGACTGCGTCTGGATCAGGTTTTTGAGTAATTCTATGGCTTCCTGCTGAAGTTGTTCTAATTGCATTATTGTACAATTTTAGTATGGATAGAATTCTGCTTCAATAAACCGGCATCCCCCAGAATTACTGCAGAAACGCCCTTATTTATTGCTTCGAAGCAATTATGAAGCTTTGGCAACATCCCGTCTGTGATCACTTTTGAAGCTACCAGCTCTTTATAATTATCGGAATTCAAATCCGGGATCACAGACTTTTCATCTTCAATATCGGTCAGAACACCTTTTTTTTCTGAACAGTAATAAAGCTTTAATTCATAATACTTACTCATCTCGATAGCAATTTCCGAAGCTACAGAATCACCGTTAGTATTCAACAATAAACCATCCTCTGTGCATGTAATTGCCGAGAATACCGGTACCATATCCTGAGAAAGAATTGAATTAATAAAATCTGAATTCACTTTTTCTACATCCCCAACCAACCCATAATCGATCTCTTTAATCTCTCTCCTTTTTGAGATCAGCACTCGTCCATCTGCCCCACAAAGTCCGATCGCATTTTGTTCCCTGGCCTGAAGTTGGGCAACGATATTTTTATTCAAAAGTCCGCCATACACCATCGTGATCACTTCCATAGAGTCTTCATCAGTGATCCTTCTGCCATCGATCATTTTAGTCTCAAAACCAAGTTTTCCGGCAACCTCTGTAGCTTTATTTCCACCACCATGGACCAGGATTTTTGGATCTTTTAGTAGTACAAAGTCTTCCAGAAAGGAATTTAGAGAAGCTTTATTTTCAATAAGCTTCCCTCCTATTTTTATGACTTTCAGGGTTTGTTTCATTTTAATCATTTATATCTGTGTCATTCCGAGAGAGAAATCGAGCGAGAAATCTCTTCCAGATTTCTCACTGCATTCCAAATGACATTCAATTATTCCTTTCTACACTCCAAAATCCTCTTCAAAACCGCCTGAGCAGCAAAAGTCCTGTTATTTGCCTGTTGTATCACGATCGAATTTTCACTATCCAGTACATCATCAGCAATTACCACATTTCTTCTTACGGGGAGACAGTGCATCACTCTTGCATTATTGGTGTTTTTTAATTTTGCCTGATCAACTGTCCAGTTCTTTTCTACATTTAAAACCTGGCCATAATCCTCATAGCTACTCCAGTTCTTTACATAGACAAAATCTGCATCCTTCAATGCCTTTTCCTGATCATGCTCCACTTTCACCCCATTCCTAATATGCGGCGCAAGATCATATCCTTCCGGATTGGTGATAACAAAATCAACTTCCAGACGCTGCATCATTTCAGTAAAGGAATTAGCCACAGATTGCGGGAGAGCTTTAGGATGCGGCGCCCAGCTTAAAACCACTTTTGGCTTTTCTGCTTTATTGAATTCCTGAATAGTAATAGCATCGGTCAATGCCTGTAATGGGTGACCAGTAGCGCTCTCCAGGTTTACAATTGGCACCGAAGCATAATCTTTAAAACTATTCAGCACATGTTCAGATTCATCTTTTTCCTTATCCTTTAGCCCCGGAAAAGCTCTAACCGCGATAATATCACAGTATTGTGAAAGTACGGCCGCGGCTTCTTTAATATGCTCAGCTTTATCTGAATTCATTACCGCTCCATCCTCAAATTCCAGCGCCCAGCCATCTTTATCAGCATTCATTACCATCACTTCCATTCCCAATAGTTTCGCAGCTTTTTCAGTGCTTAGTCGTGTACGCAAACTGTTATTAAAAAAAAGCATTCCCAGGGTTTTTCCAGTTCCAACTTTGGAATCCGGATTATGGGCTTTCAGGCTTCTTGCTTCCCTGACGATAGTTTCGACATGATCGATGTCTGATAATGTGATGTAGTTCTTCATTCTAGAATTTAGTTTATTGTCATTCCGAAGAAGTTTACGACTGAGGAATCTTAGATTCCTCACTTCGTTCGAAATGACATTCTATTTTTGTGTCATGCTAAAAACAAGTTCAGCTTGACCTAAGTATATTTTTATTTTGATTCTTCAAGGCTGCTTTTAGGGCACCGAAAAAACCTTCAAAATGTTCTTTTTTAATATTTAATGGCGGCAGAATACGGAGCAACTTTTTATTCGAAGATGCCCCCGTAAAGATCTGGTGTTCAAATAAAAGTTCTTTCCTGAGGGCAGCGATCTCAAAATCGAATTCCAATCCAATCATCAGGCCTCTTCCCTTGATCTTTTTAATCTCAGGAATTTTAACCGCTTCTGCCTTTACAAATTCGGAAACCCCAGCCGCATTTTGCATCAAATTTTCCTCCTTAATAATATCTAATACAGAAATTCCCGCGGCACAGGCAAGGTGATTTCCACCAAAAGTAGTTCCCAGCATTCCATATTTCGGCTGAATTTTATTATCAATCAAAATTCCTCCAATCGGGAATCCGTTCCCCATTCCTTTGGCCATGGTTATGATATCGGGCCTGATGCCATGTTTCTGAAATGCGAAAAAATCACCGGTTCTCCCATAACCAGATTGCACCTCATCTGCAATAAGCATTACCTGATTTTCTTTACATAATTCAGCCGCCGATTGGTAGAATTCAGATTCAGCTTCATCTAATCCTCCAACCCCCTGAATAATTTCAAAAATTACTGCGGCCACATCTCCTTTTTCAAGTTCTGCTTTTAAAGATTCAGTATCATTAAAAGCCAGTTTTGTCGCTTTATGACCAAGATTGAAGGGAGCCTTAATTGATTGATTATCGGTTATCGCAACAACTCCGGAGGTTCTTCCGTGGAAAGCATTATTAAAATAGATGATCCTGTCTTTCCCGGTTTGAAAAGAGGCTAGCTTTAAGGCATTTTCATTGGCTTCTGCTCCCGAACTGCATAGAAAGAGACTATAATCCCTAACTCCAGAAACTTTCTCCAGCTTATCAGCTAATTCCTGTTGTAATGGGTTCTTGATCGAATTCGAGTAAAATCCCAGTTTTGCGGCCTGTCCCTGAATAGATTTCACATATTCCGGGTGTGCATGCCCAACAGAGATCACAGCATGCCCCCCATAAAGATCCAGGTACTTTTTACCGGAATCGTCAAAAACGTAGCAGCCTGCACCTTTTACCGGCGTGATATCATAAAGTGGATAAACATCAAATAATTGCATAATTACTGATCTGAGATATTATTAATTTTTTTGAAGGAGGCCTGTATCCCTTTGATTAATGAGGAACTTAGTCCGTTATGCTCCATTTCATTAAGACCTTCTATGGTACAGCCTCTGGGCGTAGTCACTTTATCGATCTCCTCCTCAGGATGTTTCCCAGATTCGATCAACAGACTTGCCGCACCCAGGCAGGTCTGCATAGAGAGCTCCTGAGCGTCTTTTGCATCAAAACCCAGTTGTACTGCTCCCTGGGTAGTTGCGCGTATCAAACGCATCCAAAAGGCAACTCCACTAGCACAGATGACCGTAGCAGCCTGCATTTTATTTTCAGGAATTATAATACTAGTTCCCAAACGATTGAAAATAGCTTCAGCAATGGCGATCCTTTTCTGTCCTCTTTCATTACTGCATAAACAGGTCATCGATTTCCCAACGGCAATAGCAGTATTGGGCATGGATCTAACTATAAAATGCTCTTCGCCTACAATGCTTTCCATTCGCGGAATTTTGAACCCGGTGACGGTAGAGATCAAAACATGCTTATCGGTGAGTTCATTTTTGATCTCAAAAAGAATTTTTTCCAGTTGAGTGGGCTGAACGGCAAAGATCAGGATGTCTGAATTCTTTACTACTTCCAGATTATCTGAAGTTAAGCTAACTTTTGAATATTCAGAAAACTCCTGAATGTCTTCCAGTTTACGTTTGCTTAGATAAAGCGTGGTAAAGGCATTGCTAAATATCAGTCCTTTTGCTATGGAGACTCCCAGATTTCCTGCACCAATGATTCCTATTTTCATATCAATATTCTTTTAATCTTCATTCTGTCCCGAAGCTTTGGGAGTTTCAGGATATTAAGAGAAGCTGAAACAAGTTCAGCTTGACGAATTGTTAGAAATAACTCGCTTTTAAATTCAAACCCATTTTCTCATCCAGGCCGAACATTAAATTCATATTCTGAACTGCCTGCCCTGAAGCTCCTTTCAACAAATTATCAATTATACTGGTCACCAGCAATTTATCATCAAACTTCTGTAATCTTAAAATACATTTATTTGTATTCACCACCTGCTTTAAATGCAGATTCTCATCAGTTACAAAGGTGAAGGCTGCATCCGTATAAAAATCTTCATAGATCTTTTTTGCTTCTTCCAGGCTTCCTGAAAAGTTCGTATAAGCCGTGGAATGTATTCCTCTCGAGAAATTGCCTCTATTAGGAATAAAATTCACCTCAGCTTCATGATCTGGTTGGAGCTGCCTTAAACTCTGCCCGATCTCCTTAAGATGCTGGTGCTCAAAAGATTTATAAGCAGAGAAATTATTATCTCTCCAGGTAAAATGCGTAGTTTCTGAAAGTGATGTTCCCGCTCCGGTGGCTCCGGTAACTGCATTTACATGAACATCATCTTTTAAAAGTCCGTTTTTAGCCAGAGGAAGAATTGCCAGAGTGATCGCTGTGGCAAAACATCCGGGATTGGCGATAAAATCTGCCGACTGAATTTCCGTTTTGTTCAATTCAGGAAGGCCATAAACATAAGAGTGATCATCAGATTTCTGTCTGAAATCGGTGCTCAGATCAACGATCTTCGTTTTATCTGAAAAATGATTTTCAGCTAGAAACTTTTTAGAATTCCCATGCCCAAGACAAAGAAAAACAACGTCTACTTCTGTGTTGATCTTATTGGTGAACTGAATTCCGGTCTCCCCAATAAGATCCTGATGGATGCTATGAATAGCTTTCCCGGGCTGGGAGGTACTGAAAATAAAGTTCAGGTTCACCTCAGGATGATTGAGTAATATCCTGATCAACTCTCCTGCGGTATATCCTGCGCCTCCTATAATTCCTGCTTCGATCATGAATCCTGATTTACATGTTGATAGATCTTCCCGG
>JBFIMP010000196.1:0-5106 GCA_041611635.1 Christiangramia sp. | reverse complement strand
TCAGACATTTTTCTTTGTTTTCTTCATTAAAATTAAGGGCTGCAAATATAGTTATTTCTGATATCTAAATCATTAACTAGAAGTGAAATCCGAAGTCAATTGTAAAAGCCATGGATCTGGCATTGGGATTATCGAAATAATTACCTCTAAAATGCACATCAAAACGCAGGACTTTAAAGATATTTCCTATCCCAAAGCTATATTCATAGAAGGGATCTGAATCTGGTGCGATAAGTGGTAAGCCCGAAGCATCTATGCTTTTACTCTCTTCTGAAATATCACCATATACAGCTCTAAACCCAACCAATTCCCTCAGGTTTAATTCACGGAGAAACGGAATTCTGGAAAAAATCCTACCATTAAAATTATGGTCCAGATGAACGGCTGCATAACCATCGGTCACAAATTCATAAAAATCCAGTGTTGGAAATGTGTTGTATAGTGAAAAATAGGTCTGGTTACCGGGCACTACACTTAACAATCCAAGTGGTACCGCACCAAAGGTCTTTCCCGCTTCAAGACTAACATTAGATCTTCCCAGACCACCTATAAGTAGGGGCTGATTATAGAAAAGCTGAAGCTTCTTATAATCAAAATCACTATTAAATATTTCCTTCACTCCAAGACTGTAATTAAGGAATACAGTAGGGAAATCCTCCTCGTTCACCACCTGCCTTTCAACTCCATAACCCGAAACCTTTCTTCCTGGCATCCAGGTAAGAATGGTTGAAAATTCGGTTTGGTTGATCTCTGAATCTATGATCGTCCTTTCTTCGTCTACATAATAATCGAGACTAAATTGTGGTGACGCAGGTTTTAACTCCCTGTAATTCGCACCAAACCTGATTGTAAAGTTTTTCAGCGGTTCCATCTCGATAGCAAAAACGCTAAGGTTTATAGAACTTAATTTATCATTATCACCAACATTCAGAAGAGAAGATGAAGCAAGACTTCTGCCAAGAACGTCTGTAGAATTAGTAAGACTGGTACCAAGTTGTTCAACATCACGCCTGTTCCCGCCTCCAATGATCAATCTGGATTTAGGATCCAGCAAGACCTTTCCCGCAATCCCATATTTAAATTTATTGTCCTTAAAACCATAGGCTCCATAAACTTCTATTCGCCAGGGATCATTCTGCCCAAAATAGGTTCTCCCTCCAAATCTTGTCCTAACACCTTCAACATCATTGAAACCGAAAGTTGAATAAACAGGACCGTAATCCCAGCCGTCAAATTCCACATAGCCCGACTGAATCACGGTAGCGACATCATATAACCTTTTAAATGCCCTGGTCTTGGTGAGGCTATCCAGCATCACATATACCCCCTCTTCATCTTTATTGAGCTTTTCGAGGCGATTTTTAGACCAGAACTCTTCACTCCGGTTATAGGCTACAGATTTTGGATCATAAACCGGTTGCTGGTAAAAGGAATTGGGTTTTTCATTATTAAACTCATATTCATCGTAGAGAAGCGTCCTTTTTGCATAGATTCCCCGGGAGCTTTTCTTTTTATTCAGCCCAAAATCGGCCATAAAGAAATCCCTGGTGATCAAAAAGATAGAATCGTTCAAAACTTTAAAATCCTGTTCTATATATACCTGTTTGATCCAGTTGATATTCACATCTTTGGTGGTCTCAAGATTGATGTTTTTCACTGCCCAGGTAGTATCGTTCACCCAGAAATCACCTTTAAAGGTCAACTCATTTTCGCGTCTTGGATAATAGACAATATTGTAGCACCATTTATTATCTATATAGGCACTGTCTGACAAGACATAATTATAGGTATCTATACCGGTGGTTGAAACTGGGCTTACAAAACTCTTATCGAAGAATTTGATGTAGTTCTTATAAATGTCATAATCGTCATAGATATCCTTCACATAATCGATAAGATTTCTGTTCTGGCTGAAACCGGAATTCTTATTTCCTAACAAGACTTCCTTTTTCTCATTTATGACATTATCACCATAAACCTCGCTCACAGATTCATTGATAAACATTGGCAGATAGGTCTTCCCGGTCACTTTATTAGTATCGGCATAATCGAAAATGAATTCCATACCATTAAAGACCCTGTTTTTTATGAGCGAGCTATCTATGGTATTAATATCGAATTCCAGTTTTTCATATTCCCTGTACGAATATTGATCAAAGGCTCTCACGCCATTACTTCTTCTGTTAGCCCATACTTTTTTAAGTATATCTATGGCCGGGTTATTCTTTTTTGAGGTTTTACCTCGATAGATCACTACCTCATCCAGGCTGGCGGCTTCTTCCTCTAAAGTGATCTCCATATTTAAATTCACCGCAGATTTTAAAGGAACCTTTAAGGTCCTGTAGCCAATAAAAGAAACCACAATAGTATCGAAGCTCTCCTCGGTTTGAAGATAGAACTCCCCATCTTCGTTTGTCGTGGTACCACTGCTGGAATTTGCGAAGACCACATTGGCAAAGGGCACAGTTTTTCCAGAGTTATCGTTCACCACTCCACCTACCTTGGTCTGGGCAAAAGTGAAGTTAAAACTGAATAAAAGAAATAGAAGTAAGAAAGTTCGTTTGATCATTATCGGGTAAAAAAAAACTTCATCCTTTGGATGAAGTTTCAAATATAAGTTGATTAAGGTTACTTATACATTACCTTTTTCACAGCTTTAACAACATCGTCGCTATTAGGCAACCATTCCTGCAAAAGACCTGGTGAATAAGGAGCCGGTGTATCGGCAGTATTTAGTTTTACGATCGGCGCATCTAAGAAATCAAATGCTTTCGACTGTACCTGATAAGTAATTTCTGTAGCAACGTTTCCAAATGGCCAAGCTTCTTCAAGGATCACCAAACGATTGGTTTTCTTTACAGACTCAAGGATAGCATCATGATCCATAGGACGAACTGTTCTAAGATCGATGATCTCACAGGAGATATCTTCTTTTTCAAGTTCTTCAGCCGCTTTGTAAGCCTCTTTAATGATCTTTCCAAAAGAAACGATAGTTACGTCTGTACCCTCTCTTTTAATATCGGCTTTACCAATTTCGATCACATACTCCTCTTCTGGCACCTCACCTTTATCTCCATACATCTGCTCGCTCTCCATAAAGATTACCGGATCGTCATCGCGAATGGCAGCTTTAAGAAGACCTTTAGCATCATAAGGATTAGAAGGAACTATAACTTTTAGTCCCGGAGTATTAGCATACCAGCTTTCAAAAGCCTGAGAGTGAGTTGCCCCTAACTGACCTGCAGAACCAGTTGGCCCACGAAATACAATTGGTATATTAAATTGCCCGCCGCTCATCTGTCTCATCTTCGCAGCGTTGTTAATGATCTGGTCAATTCCAACAAGAGAAAAGTTGAAGGTCATGAATTCGATGATAGGCCTGTTACCATTCATCGCCGATCCAACTCCAATTCCTGCAAAACCAAGTTCTGCAATAGGAGTATCTATTACTCTATCAGGACCAAATTCGTCTAGCATTCCTTTAGAAGCTTTATAAGCTCCATTATATTCAGCAACTTCTTCTCCCATTAAATAGATGCTGTCGTCCAGACGCATTTCCTCGCTCATCGCCTCTGCAACGGCTTCTCTAAATTGAATTGTCCTCATTATATAAAATCTTATTTTTTATTCCTGCACAGCAAAAATAGTAATTCATTAAGGTATATACCATATTTGAAGATTAAAATTTTATCATCTGGCCTAATATTGAAAACTCCAGAAATCGCATTAACAATATTCTCAGTTTTTGATGGGTAATTATGAACGATAGCTGAAATTATTAGCAAAACATTAAATATTACTTAAAATTCAACCCAATTTTTTAATCAAATTTATTATGCATGCATAGCATTTTTTGGATAAAAATACTTACCTTCGTCTCCGAAAACGTTTTATTAAAAAAATAAACTTATATATGAAAATCTTAGTATGTATTAGTCACGTGCCTGACACTACATCAAAAATCAATTTCACTGAAGGAGATACCAAATTTGACACCAATGGTGTTCAATTCGTTATTAACCCTAATGATGAGTTTGGTTTAACGAGGGCAATGTGGTTTAAAGAAAAACAAGGCGCAAGCGTAGATGTTGTAAATGTTGGAGGAGCTGAAACCGAGCCTACTCTAAGAAAAGCACTGGCTATTGGCGCAGATAGCGCAATTCGCGTGAACACTCCTGCTACAGACGGTTACCAGGTGGCTAAAGAATTAGCTAAAGTGGTAAAGGACGGTGAGTATGATCTAGTGATCGCTGGAAGAGAATCTATCGATTATAATGGAGGTATGGTACCAGGAATGTTAGCACAATTGATCAAAGCTAATTTCGTAAATAATTGCATTAGCCTTGAAGTTGATGGTGATAAAGCCAAAGCCATTCGTGAAATAGATGGTGGTAAAGAAACTTTAACCGCTTCCCTGCCGCTTGTAATTGGTGGCCAGAAAGGTCTTGTAGAAGAAAGCGATCTTCGCATACCTAATATGAGAGGGATCATGCAGGCCCGTAAAAAACCGTTGAATGTTGTTGAACCGGCAGAAACCTCCACCAAGACCGAGGCTGTAAAATTTGAAAAACCTGCTCCTAAGGGAGATGTAAAACTTATTGATCCGGAAAATCTTGATGAATTGATCGATCTGCTTCACAACGAAGCCAAGGCGATCTAATTAAGACAGAGAAGGTCAAAAAGAATTTCAAAATTTAAAAAAGAACAAAATGTCAGTTTTAGTATATATAGAATCAGAAGAAGGAAAATTTAAAAAAGCTTCGTTCGAGGTTGCTTCTTACGCCAAGGAGGTTGCAGGAATGATGGGAACATCTGTTACTGCAATTACTTTTAACGCTGAAGATGTTTCAGAACTCGGTATTTATGGTGTAGACAAGGTCTTAAAGGTTAGCAACGACAAACTAAAGAGTTTCAATGCCGAAGCTTATTCAGATGCCATTAAACAGGCCGCAGAAAAAGAAGGCAGTAAAGTTGTGGTATTAAGCCAGAGCGCAAACAGTAAATACCTTGCTCCTCTATTAGCAGTGCAACTAGATGCAGGTTACGCATCTAATGTTGTTGCCGTACCAGAAAGTACAGATCCACTTACAGTTAAGAGAACTGCTT
>JBFIMP010000195.1:0-5121 GCA_041611635.1 Christiangramia sp. | reverse complement strand
AGGAAATAATTACAGGGCTTTTATTGCAGTTTATGCAGATGAGATTAGGCTAATCGATAATATCGCTCTGAACAATTAAATTAAAAAATGCAGATTCACGTAGTAAAATCTAAAATCCACCGCGTAAAAGTGACCGGTGCCGATTTAAACTATATTGGAAGTATTACTATTGACGAAGACCTGATGGAGGCGGCCAATATTATTGAAGGTGAAAAGGTACAGATCGTTAATAACAATAATGGTGAACGCCTGGAAACCTACGTTATCCCTGGCCCTCGTAACACCGGAGAGATCACCCTTAACGGTGCGGCTGCCAGAAAAGTTGCCAAAGGTGACATCCTTATTATAATATCCTACGGAATTATGGATATGGAGGAAGCCAGAAACTTCAAGCCGTCGCTGGTATTTCCAGATGAAGAAACAAATCTTTTGAAGTAGATCACTTTTGAACAAAACGCTAATTAGAATACTAAAGATCAGTATCCCCTTGGTTTTGGGGATTTTTTTGGTCTGGTATTCTCTTAGTAGCTCTACTCCAGAAGAGCGCCAGCAATTATGGCAAAGTATTCTAGACGCCAATAAGTTCTGGATCATTGTTTCCTTTTTTCTGGGTACCATATCGCATTTCTCCAGAGCCTATAGATGGAAATATATGCTGGAGCCTATGGGATATAAGTCTTCCCAGGCCAACAGGTTCATGGCGGTTATGGCTGCCTACCTGGCCAATTTTGGGATACCAAGATCTGGAGAGGTTCTTCGGGCGGTTACGCTCACCACCTATGAAGATATTCCTTTTGAAAAAGGATTTGGAACCATTATTTCTGAAAGGGTAGCCGATCTTCTTATTTTAATGTTGATCGTGGGAGTAGCCCTTATTTTGCAAACCGATGATCTTCTGGCCTATCTACGGGAACAGAACATTGACCCTCTGAATACTTTCTTTATTTTTCTTGGTCTTGTTGGGATCATCATTCTGGGACTTAATATAGTACGCCGCTCTAAATGGCTACCATTCCAAAAAATAAGAACCCTGGCAAAAGGCCTTCTGGAAGGCATGAAAAGCATCCTTAAAATGGAACAGAAATGGGCTTTCATAGCTCATACGGCATTCATCTGGACATTGTATTTACTTATGTTCTTTGTGATCCAGCTTAGCCTTCCGGAAACCAGCAATACTCCTGCGGGCATCATCATGGCCGCCTTTGTAGTTGGCTCTTTCGCTGTATCTGCAACTAATGGAGGAATAGGCGTTTACCCACTTGCGGTTGGTGGTGTTTTGATGTTTTTTGGTATCAAGGAGCATGCCGCCGAAGCCTTTGGATGGATATCCTGGGCCACCCAAACCGCTGTAGTCCTGCTATTTGGAGGATTATCCTTTATCCTCCTACCGCTATTAAACAATAGGAAATAATAATTATATTGTAGGTCCGAAATCAATATGACGCCTATGAAACGATTATTCCTTTTGCTAACGGCAATCCTATTGCCGTTGGCGAACTTTGCGCAAATAAAATACGAGAGTTTATCTTCCCAGAAACTTGGCGAGACCAGGCAGATCAAGATCCAGCTACCCAGAAACTATGAAGAGAACAAAGAGAAACGCTACCCTGTGGTCGTAGTACTAGATGGAGATTATTTATTCGAGCCCGTAGCGGGCATGATAGACTACTACTCCTACTGGGAAGATGCACCAGAAATGATCGTAGTGGGAATCAATCAGGACGGGATTCGCACCAAAGACACCTATTATTCTGAACAAACCTTTCTTCCGGAAGGCAAAGGAGCAAAATTCTTCGAATTTATTGGGATGGAACTACTGGCACAATTAGACCAGAAATATCGCACTGCAAACTTTAAGATTATTGTTGGCCATGACTTCACCTCTAACTTCATCAATTACTATTTACTAAAACAGAATCCTATTTTTCAAGGCTATATTAACCTAAGCCCCGATCTGGCGCCTCAAATGGTCGAAAGAATTACCAATGCCCTGAATACGGCCGAATCCAGAAAATGGTATTATCTGGCCACAGCCAGTTCAGATATTCCTGATTTGAAAGAGAATATTTTGAGCTTTGACAACAAGTTGAAGAGCCTGGAAAATGATATGATCGCCTACACTTTTGATAATTTCGAAGATGCCACGCATTATTCCCTGGTAGGAAAGGCAATTCCTTCAGCAATCCAGAGTATGTTCGAGATCTACAGACCTATTTCGACCAAGGATTACAATGAGAAGCTATTGCAAACTTCTGTCTCCCCTTCTGAATATCTCGCGGAAAAATATACTTCTATTGAAGAATTATATGGCATTAAAAAGAAGATAAGCCTGAACGATTTCATGGCGGTTTACAAGGCTATTGAAAAGACCAGGAATTGGGAAGAATACAAGAATCTTTACAAAATGGCTCATGACCACTACCCGGGCACCATGTTGGGAACTTTCTTTGAAGCACGTTATGAAGAGGAAACCGGGAATCCTAGACGAGCTATGAGGATCTATCAGAATGCCTACGGGCAGGAAAAGATCGCTTTCCTGGATTCAGATTTTATGCTTGAAAAAGCCGATGCGATTAAAAAAGATTTCGGTTATTAGCACAAAATCGATCATTTAAATGGCTAAGATTAAGACCACCTATTTTTGTCAGAAATGCGGAGCTCAATATTCTAAATGGCAGGGAAAATGCAATTCCTGTAGCGATTGGAATACCATTGTTGAAGAACTGGTGCAAAAACCAGATCCCAAAGACTGGAAAACCACTGCAAAGAAAGAAGCAAAAAAGGCTGCCAAACCTTTACTTATCGCTGAGATCGAGAATACCCCGCAAAACCGACTTAATACCGGCAATAATGAACTGGACCGGGTTCTTGGCGGAGGTCTCGTGCCTGGCTCCCTAACTTTACTTGGCGGAGAACCAGGAATTGGTAAAAGCACCCTGCTACTACAAATTTCACTGGGACTTAAATTCCGGGTTTTGTATGTTTCAGGAGAAGAAAGCCAGCAACAGATAAAGATGCGGGCAGAACGCATTAACCCAAATCCCGCAAACTGCTTTATACTTACTGAAACCAAGACTCAAAATATTTTCCGACAGGTGGAAGAAGTAGAGCCCGAAGTAGTTATCATAGACTCCATACAAACCCTACATAGTGACTATATCGAAAGTTCTCCCGGCAGCATATCCCAGATAAGGGAGTGTACCGCTGAGTTGATAAAATTCGCCAAGGAAAGCAATACCCCGGTGATCCTAATAGGCCATATTACTAAAGAAGGGAGTATCGCCGGGCCAAAAGTACTGGAACATATGGTAGACACAGTGCTTCAATTTGAAGGTGACCGCAATCATGTTTACAGGATCCTGAGAGCTCATAAGAACCGTTTTGGTTCCACCCATGAATTGGGAATCTATGAAATGCAGGGAAGCGGATTAAGAGAAGTCACCAACCCCTCTGAGATCCTTATTTCAAAAAATGACGAAGACCTTAGCGGGACAGCCATCGCTTCCACCTTGGAAGGAATGCGCCCGTTGATGATAGAAATACAGGCACTGGTGAGCACCGCCGTATATGGAACTCCACAGCGTTCCACCACGGGATATAATGCAAAAAGACTTAATATGCTACTGGCAGTCCTGGAAAAAAGAGCCGGATTCAGGCTTGGAGCAAAAGATGTTTTCCTGAATGTTACCGGAGGAATTAGCGTAGACGATCCCGCTATAGATCTTGCGGTCATCGCGGCGATCCTTTCTTCTAATGAAGATATAGCCCTGGAAAAAGACACCTGTTTTGCAGCAGAAGTTGGGCTGGCCGGAGAAATAAGACCGGTAACCAGGATTGAACAGCGAATACTTGAAGCTGAAAAACTGGGTTTCGCCTCCATCATGGTTTCTAAGCAAAGTAAGATCCCAAAAGGCAATTTCAATATAAGGATCATAAAGGTTGCCAAGATCGAAGATGTGGTATCCCACCTCTTTGGATAATCTCTGCTTCTAGCTGTCCATTAAAAATATGAAAATCAAAAACCGGCCGCGAATCATTTATTAATTATCGCGACCGGTTAATAAGTGCCTGCAAACCTGATTAAGGCGCAGGATTAGGGATTGCGTTGTGAATCTCATCGATTTCTTTCAGGATCTCTTCAGAAAGAACCACATCTATACTTTTAATATTTTCATCTAATTGCTCGATGCTGGTTGCACCAATAATATTGCTGGATACAAATGGCTGCTGATTCACAAAGGCAAGAGCCAAGTGTGTAAGACTCATATTGTGAGCATCTGCCAGCTCTTTATATTTCCTGGTCGCTTTTACAGACTCCTCGTTGGAATATCTTTTATATTGAGGAAAAAGGCTTAGCCTGGTGTTCTCTTTGATTCCATCGAGGTGTTTTCCGCTTAAAGTTCCCATTCCTAAAGGGGAATATGGAAAAAGCCCTACATTTTCACGATGTAGAACCTCGGTAAGGCCCACCTCATCTTTTCTATTCAAAAGACTGTACGGGTTTTGAACCGTTACCGGTCTTGGCAATCCATTATTCCTGCTTTCTTCAAGAAAACGCATTAAACCATAAGGAGTTTCATTAGAGAGTCCTATCTGCCTGATCTTTCCCTGCTTCACGAAATCATTCAAATTTTCCAGTGTTTCCCTGAAATTATCCTCCCACTCTTCATCTTCAGCATGAGAATAACCCAACTGCCCGAAGAAATTCGTATTCCTGTCTGGCCAGTGCAATTGATAGAGATCTATGTAGTCTGTTTGAAGCCTTTCCAGACTCTTATGAACCGCATCTTCCATAGCCTCTTTGTGAAATCCTAGCTTTGGTCTTACGTGGGAAACCATATCTGAGGGGCCTGCAATCTTTGAAGCGATAACAATATCTTCTCTTCTACCGGTCTTCTTGATCCAGCTACCAATGATGCTTTCTGTGCTTCCCTGGGTTTCAGGGCGGGCAGGAATCGAATACATTTCAGCCGTATCAATAAAATTAACGCCTTTATCCAGGGCGAAATCTATTTGCTCATGCCCTTCAGCTTCGGTATTTTGTTGTCCCCAGGTCATCGACCCAAGGCATATCTTACTAACTTTTATATCTGTATTTGGAAGATTGGTATATTTCATATT
>JBFIMP010000194.1:0-5131 GCA_041611635.1 Christiangramia sp. | reverse complement strand
GGCATAAAAATAGCTCCTGCCCCATAATCGTTATTCCAGGTTACGGTGTTATCTGGATTCGTGGTAAATCCTGTAGCAGCTCGAAATTCCTCTAAACCTTCTGAAAATCCTTTCACCGGTCCCGGTCTTAAAGTAGGTCCCTGTGCGCCAACTTCGAAATACGAAGTAAGATTAAACCATAAAGGAGTTTTTAATCTGCTATCAAAGACATTTTGGTTAAGTAATTCTCCTTCATAAGCAACATAGGTAGAATCTGCATAAGTCGGTTTCTTACCTTCTCCTTCTCTCGCTTTTAATATGTATAGCTGTTGATCTACTCCCTGAAAATTAACCGTTTTAGTCAATAACTTTTCAGATTCGATAATTGGAGTCTTATCGCTATTTTCTCCGGCAATAGTATCGAACCTCACCACATAGTCAAAATTTTCTGAAGGCTCTTCGAATTCTTCGTAATTGTAAAAATGCGTAGAAAGGTAATCTATCAAGGCCTGGTCATCTTCAATAGCCTGTTCACCCCTATCTCTCGGCGGAATTGTTCCAGGGCCATTGTCATCGTCATTATCACATGAATAAACAAGAAATGCCGTAAGGCAGATCATCATTATTTTGTTTAATCTCATCAGAATTTTATTTTGGAGCCGCAAGATACAATAATCTTGTATTTTTGCTTCAATATGAACGCTGATTTAGAGGTCAAATTATGAGAGTTGATAAGTTTTTGTGGTGTGTTCGATATTTCAAGACCAGAAGTATAGCTACCAACGCATGCAAGCAAGGTAAAGTGAGACTGAAAGAAGAGATCCTGAAACCTTCAAAAGAGGTGTTCCCGGGTGATAAATTAAGGGTTAGAAAGAACCAGATCAATTATGAGATCGAGATCCTGGATATTCCGAAAAGCAGGGTTGGCGCTAAATTGGTAAATCTTTATGTTCATGATGTAACTCCCAAGGAAGCCTTTGAAAAACTTGAACTGCTCAAATATTCTAAAGATTATTACCGTAAAAAAGGTACGGGAAGACCTACCAAAAAAGACCGTAGGGATATTGATGACTGGTTTGAGAATGCCAAAGATGATATTAATACGCCTAAAGAAAAGAAGGATGAATGAGGAATTCTGGTCCCAACGTTACAAGGAGAATAAGACTGGCTGGGATTTAGGCTCTGTTTCTACCCCTATCAAAGAATATATAGATCAGTTAACAAATAAGGAGCTGAAGATCCTAATACCTGGTGCAGGAAACTCTTACGAAGCTGAATACCTTTTCAAAAAAGGTTTTAAAAATATTACGATCTGCGATATCGCCGCAAAACCTTTACAGAACCTAAAAGAAAGACTGCCAGAATTTCCGGAAGAACAAATTATAAATAAAGACTTTTTTAAGCTGCGAGGGAGATACGATCTTATCCTGGAACAAACTTTTTTTTGCGCGATCCCTATTGAAATGAGACCGGAATATGCTAGAAAATCTTCAGAATTACTTGATCAAAACGGCCGGTTATCAGGTTTGTTTTTTGATTTTGAACTTAATGCAGATGGCCCTCCTTTTGGTGGAAATAAAGAAGAATATTTGACGTACTTTAGCCCGTACTTCAAAATTGATATTTTTGATAGATGTTACAATTCCATACCACCAAGAAAGGGCAACGAGTTGTTTTTTAAATTCAGAAAAAAGTAAAAGATGAAGAAAAATCATCCCATTCTAAACCAGGAACAAATCAAACATAAAATTCGAAGGATTGCTTATCAAATTTACGAAAGCAATGTCGAAGAAAAAGAAATCATCATTGCCGGGATCGCAAAAAATGGATTTGTACTTGCACAGAAACTGGAAAAGGAATTAAAGGATATCTCCCCTATACAAATAACTCTTTGTGAAGTAAAAATCGACAAAAAGAATCCGC
This sequence comes from Christiangramia sp., assembly GCA_041611635.1. Classification (GTDB taxonomy): domain Bacteria; phylum Bacteroidota; class Bacteroidia; order Flavobacteriales; family Flavobacteriaceae; genus Christiangramia. The sequence continues at coordinate 3,229 of JBFIMP010000194.1, read as the reverse complement.
TAGGAGAGATTAAAACCTCACTTTCCCAGGATCAATATGAGAACAAAGCCATCATTCTTGTAGATGATGTACTTAACTCCGGTACAACCCTGATCTACGGAGTACGTCATTTCCTAAAGGTGACTTTAAAGCATTTTCACACTGCTGTGCTGGTAGACAGGAACCATAAAAAATATCCTGTAAAAGCCGATTTTAAAGGAATCTCGCTTTCTACTTCTCTTAGCGAAACCGTCAAGGTGATCTTTGAAAAAAATAAAGAACGGGTAGAACTATTCTAGTTTCCCAGCGATCTCTGCGATGATGTCTTCTGCAGACCTGTCATCACAAGTGACTACAAAATCGCTTTGATTATAGTAGAAACCTCTTTCAAAAAGATGCTTTCTAATAAATTCTTCCAGCTTCTCTTTGTCTTCTAAATGACTTATCATAGGCCGATGCTCTTTTTCCCTATCAAGACGATTGGTAAGATCACCTATGTTCAATTTTAGATAAAAGGAGGTAATGTTGGCGGCGTTTTTAATTAATTCCATATTATCCCCGTAACATGGCGTTCCTCCTCCCAGAGACACTACTGCAGGTTCATCCCGCCGGATCAATTCTTCCAAGATTCTTCTTTCGAGCCTTCTAAAATACACCTCTCCTTTTTTATCAAAGATCTCGGAAATACTTTTTCCCTCTTTATCTTCTATCTGATTATCCATATCCAGGAAATCGTAACCTAATTTATCAGAAAGTAGCTTTCCGATATGAGATTTTCCCGATCCCATGTATCCTAATAAAAAAATTTTCATGCCTTAAATCGCTTAAAATGAGTAAAAGGCAAAACTATGATAAAATTATAGCAAATAACCCTTGAAAAATAAATTAATGAGTGTATATTTGCACCCGCATTCGCAAAAGACGGATGCTTTTTAATGATCTGGTAGCTCAGTTGGTAGAGCATCTCCCTTTTAAGGAGAGGGTCCTGGGTTCGAGCCCCAGCCAGATCACTACTAAGTTCTACACCGGATATTTTCCGGTTTTTTTTTACCAGCCAGTAGAATTTTTATTCTGCTTCTTTTACCCGGGTGCTGGAATTGGTAGACAGGCATGGTTGAGGGCCATGTGTCCATTAGGGCGTGCGGGTTCAAGTCCCGCTCCGGGTACTATTTCACCCTCTCCTTTTCATTTTTTATTTTTTTTCTTTTAGCCATAAACCTTCAGGGATTTACTAATCTTCAGGCATATATCTTTTGTCTAAAATTATTTTGTTTAATAATTGTTGTATTAAATTAAACAATTTAACATTTTAATAATCATTTTACTTCTGATTATTGTTTAGTTTTGTTTAACTCCTATAACATATTATGGAACACATTAAACAAAATTTTAGTATAAAAGATCTGGAACACTTGAGTGGAATCAAGGCTCATACCATTAGGATATGGGAAAAGAGATATGATATCCTGAATCCGGAACGAACAGATACCAACATCAGGACCTACAACGGGGAGAACCTACAGAAATTGTTAAACATTTCTTTCCTGAACAGTCACGGTTATAAGATTTCCCGAATTTCCAAGATGGAAGAGGACGAGATCAATAACCTGGTCAAAAGAATTTCAGCATCATCCAGTGAGGAGAATAGAGCAAAGAACTCTTTCAAGATGGCCATGATGAATTTCGACGACAGGTTATTTCAAAGAACCTACAACAAGTTAAGAGAAAAAAGAACCTTTAGAGAGGTCTTTCAGGATGTTTTCCTGGCTTTACTTGAAGAAATCGGCCTGTTATGGCAAACAGATACAATCAAGCCTATTCACGAGCATTATATAGTGGAATTAATCAAGCAGAAAATCTACATCAACATTGCCGATCTAAAAGCTGAAATTCCCGAAGAAGATGATGAGGTTCTTTATGTGCTCTTTCTTCCAGAAAATGAAATTCATGATATTGGTATCCTCTACCTTAATTACGAATTACTGCATGCAGGAAAGAATGCAATTTACCTAGGCCCTAGTTTACCTCTAAGTGATCTGGATTATTTGATGAAAATCCATAAGAACCTGGTTTTCGTAAGTTACCTAACCATATCTCCTGTGAATACAGATGTGAATGAGTTTATAAAGTCTTTTCAGGAAAGTGTGTGCAAGGAAAAAGAGCATGAATTGTTGCTTTTTGGTCAAAGAACAAAAGAAATAGATAAGAACTCAATTCCAGATAATATCAAGGTTTACCCATCAGCCTTTGAATTTGCAAACTCCCTATAACTACCTTAAATGTCCCAAAAAATAAATATTATCGGTTCCGGTTTTTCGTCGCTTGCAGCATCCTGTTATCTGGCAAAAGCCGGATACCAGGTCGAAGTATTCGAAAAGAACAGCACGGTTGGCGGTCGCGCAAGACAATTCAAGAAAGAAGGTTTCACCTTCGATATTGGCCCAACCTGGTACTGGATGCCCGATGTTTTTGAAAGGTTTTTTGCAGATTTCGATAAAAAAACTTCAGATTATTATCAGCTTGAAAAACTGGATCCTGCCTACCAGGTATATTTCGATAAAGACGATTCTATAATTATACCCGGCAATCTTAATGAGATCTATGACAATTTTGAAAAAGAGGAACCTGGCAGCGCAGTTAAACTTGAAAAATTTATCGCCAAGGCCAGAGATAATTATGATATTGCCATAAAGGATCTTGTATACAGACCCGGGGTATCACCCATGGAACTCGTAACTCCCCAAACCGCCAAAAGACTTGGCAGGTTTTTTACTAATATAAGCCAGGAGGTTAGGAAAGACTTCAGTAATGAGAAACTCCGGAAAATTCTGGAGTTCCCGGTTCTATTCTTGGGAGCCAAACCCAGTGACACTCCGGCATTCTATAGTTTTATGAATTATGCAGATTTTGGTTTGGGTACCTGGCATCCAAAAGGAGGTATGTACAAAGTTATAGAAGCAATTAAAGACCTGGCAGAATCCTATGGGGTGATATTTCATCTCGATGCTCCTGTAGAAAAAATCATTACCAAAAACGGAAAAGCGAAAGGGCTACTGGTAAACGGGGAAGAACATTTTGCCAATATTGTTCTAACCGGAGCAGATTATCACCACTCTGAACAATTACTACCAGAAAAGTTAAGACAGTATTCCGCTAATTTCTGGAAAAAAAAGACCTTTGCTCCTTCTTCCCTTCTCTTTTATGTAGCTTTCGACAAGAAAATAAAAAATGTCTCTCATCATACACTTTT
>JBFIMP010000193.1:0-5157 GCA_041611635.1 Christiangramia sp. | reverse complement strand
CCACCACTTTATGATCTGGATACTTATGAAGCCACTGGGCTTTTCTTCTTAAGCTTCCGGTAGCTATGGTACCTTTTTCATTTTCTAAGAACCTAAGGCCTTTATGTACCAGGATATCTTTATTACTGGCTCTCTTCATTACCGCGCCTTCAACAATTCCTTTTGGTAAAGCTGTTGGGACATCTTTCATGGAATGCACCGCGATATCAACCTCCCCCTTGATCATAGCAACATCCAGGGTTTTGGTGAAAATCCCGGTAATTCCCATTTCGTATAACGGCTGATCGAGGTTGAGATCCCCGGTAGATTTTACAGGAACCAGTTTGGTCTCATGTCCTGTTTTTTCAAGAGCGTTTTGTACGGTTTTGGCCTGCCAAAGCGCTAATTCGCTATCGCGGGTACCAATTCTAATCACCTTGCTCATTTTGTAACTTCTTCTAGGTGAAAGACCTTCTGTATAAGTTCAAGGCTTTCATCTGTGGTTTGGTGGTCTTCCTTCAAATGATTGGCGAAGTGTTTCATGATCTTTTGAATGATCCTGTTACTTACGATCTCTGCCTGTTCATCATTGAAGTCTGATATCTTTTTACGTTGAAAATCGAGTTCTGCATCCTTCATCATTTTAAGCTTTTTCTTTAAAGCTTTAATGGTAGGTGCAAATTTTCTGGTTTCCAGCCACTGGTTAAAATCATTCTCAACCTCGGCGATGATCTCTTTCGCCTGCGGAATGAATTGCTTGCGTCGTTCCAGGGTTTCATCTGTCATTTGAGAAAGGTGATCAAGATGAATAAGCTTTACATTTTCCAGTTCCTGCACGTCGTCTGAAACGTTCTTGGGAATGGAAAGATCAAGGATCAAAAGCTCTTTTTTCGGGTAAATAAGTTCCCTGGAGATCGTGGGATTATGCGCCCCGGTAGCAACGATAAGAATATCACTGTTCCTAATTTCAGCCTGTAGATCTGCGTAATCTTTAACGATGAGGTTAAACTTACCAGCGATCTTTTCAGCTTTGTCCTTGGTGCGGTTTATAAGGGTTATATGGTTGTTCCTGGTATGTTTTACCAGGTTCTCACAGGTATTTCTCCCAATTTTACCGGTGCCAAATAGAAGGATGTTCTTTTCTGATATATTTTCAATGTGCTTTAATATATACTGAACCGAAGCAAAAGAAACAGAAGTTGCTCCACTGGAGATCTCGGTTTCGTTCTTAATTCGTTTACTTGCCTGTATCACCGCATTCACCAATCGCTCCAGGAATGCATTTACCAGTCCTAATTTTTTAGATCTTACGAAAGCGACTTTGAGCTGACTAATAATTTCGAAATCTCCCAGGATCTGGCTGTCCAAACCTGTTCCCACTCTAAATATATGTGAGATGGCCTGCTTGTTTTTATAAACGTAAGCTACTTTTTCGAATTCCTCTACGGTACCGTGCGTATGCTCGCAAAGTAATTTGATAAGCTGAAACGGGTGCTGCGCGAAACCGTAGATCTCGGTTCGGTTACAGGTGGAGGTTACTAAAATACCGTCAATACCTTCATCTTTTGCCTGTTCCAGCAATCTTTGCTTGGACTCTTCGGTAAGACTAAAATGGCCTCTAATTTCAGCATCGGCCTTCTTATAACTTAAACCTATGGTATAAAAGTGTTTTCCTTTAGAAATGTGATAATCTTCCATGCATCAGTTTAGGTGGACACGGCAGCAAAATTAATATAAGCTTAAATCAAAAAGTAACGCTGGAGGCACTAAATATGTCGATAGATGATAATTATCATGAAAATAAGACTGAAAAGATCAAAATGCTCTACTTTTGTAGTAATGATAGCTGGTTTAAAGCGATTAGTTTAGATTGATTCTAAATAAATAAAAATTGCATTCTATGGAAGATCACTTAAAAAATAACGCTGTAAGTATCTCTGAGGAGATCAAGATCGAGGATGGTTTTTTCATTCTTAAGTTTCAGAATGATACTTCGGGTACTAAGTTAATGTCCAGGGAGATAGACAATAGTTTTATCCAATTCCATTTTAATGTTAAAGGGGCAAGTAAGTTTCTTTTTAATAATGGCAGTTATGAATTGCCTCTAGCCGAAGAGAATTCATTGTTGCTCTATAATCCCCAAAGAGACCTGCCCTTGAATGTTTCTTTAGCGCCAGAGTCCTGGTTGATATCCCTGGTAATTTCGATCAAGAAATTCCATGCGCTTTTCTCGCAGGAGGCAGATTATATCACCTTTTTAAGTGCAGATAATAAGGATAAAAAATACTATAAAGATGCAGCGATATCTCCATCTATGGCAGTAGTTTTGAATCAGTTAATGAATTTTAACCTAACTCCAAGTATTAAAAATTTATATTTCAAGGCCAAGGCTTTTGAGTTGTTGAGCTTATATTTTAATAAAGCTGAAAATCCCGATCTGGAGCAATGTCCTTTTTTAAGTGATGAGGAAAATATCAAAAAAATAAGGAGAGCCAAGGATATCGTTATCGCTCGAATGGCCGAGCCGCCTTCATTACAGGAACTTTCTGAAGAAATAGGCTTGAGCTTGAAGAAATTAAAAGAAGGATTTAAGCAAATTTATGGTGATTCGGTTTATAGTTTTCTATTCGATTATAAAATGGAATATGCCCGGAAATTACTGGAAACAGGTGAATATAATGTAAATGAGGTCGGCCTGAAAGTGGGTTACAGCACCGCAAGCCATTTCATCGCTGGTTTTAAAAAGAGATTTGGGACAACTCCCAAAAAATATACGCTTTCAGTAAATTAGGTGATTTTTAAATTTCATCCTATTCGCCGATTTCAGAAATATGGTATTTAAGGCAAATCTATATAAACAGCTCTGGGGCATACTTCAGAATCCTGTTCAGATCCAGGTTTTCTTAGCAATTAAGTGTCTGAATTGAATTTGCGACGATGGATTTAAAATTATTCTATCATAGAAAACTACGATAGTAAAGAAGAACAAATAATTGTACAGAATATTATTTTTGAGTTGAAAAAGAAAAACTATGAGTAAAGGTGTATTGATGGTTAACCTGGGTTCCCCCGATAGTACCGACCCAAAAGACGTAAAGAAATACCTTGGCGAATTCCTTATGGATGAGCGCGTGATAGATGTTCCTTACTGGGCGCGAACATTGCTGGTAAAAGGAATTATCCTGAATACACGTCCTAAAAAATCGGCTGAAGCTTACCAGAAAATCTGGTGGGAAGAAGGTTCTCCTCTTATCGTGCTGTCTGAAAGATTGCAATCCAAGATCGATGATCAAACCTCCATTCCTATTGCGCTGGCCATGAGGTATGGTACGCCAAGTATATTGCAGGGCTTACAGGAATTGCATGATAAAGGTGTTGATGAGGTATTGTTATTTCCGCTCTATCCTCAATTCGCCATGGCTACCACAGAAACTATACTGGTTCTGGCAGAAGAACTTAGAAAAGAGCATTTCCCTGAAATGAGATTCACCACAGTTCCGCCGTTTTATAATCATTCAGATTATATAAGAACCCTTGGAAATAGTATTGCCGAATCCCTGAAAGATGTGGAGTACGAACATCTTCTTTTTTCATATCACGGGGTTCCAGAAAGACATATAAGAAAGAGTGATATTACCAATTCACATTGCAAGATAGATGGCTCCTGTTGCCAGTCGGCTTCACCAGCGCACCAGTTCTGTTACCGTCACCAGTGTTATGAAACCACACGCCTTGTAGCTGAATATCTTGGAATGAAACCTAATACTTACAGTGTTTCCTTCCAGTCGAGGCTAGGATTCGACCCGTGGTTAAAGCCTTATACAGACAGAACGATTGAAAGATTTGGAAAGCAAGGGATGAAGAAAATGGCTATTGTTACTCCTGCTTTCGTTTCAGATTGCCTGGAAACTTTAGAAGAGATCGCGATGGAAGGTGAGGAGATATTTCATGAAGTAGGTGGGAAAGAATTTACCGTCGTTCCCTGTTTGAATGATAGGGATGAATGGGTTAAAGTCCTTTCGAGATGGATCGATGAATGGGCTTATCAAAAGCCGGTTGAGGCTTAATGGCCGTTCAAAATTCTAAAAAGCTGGGTGAAAAGCCTATCGGGAAGCTGTTAATCCAGCAGGCCGTTCCTGCGTCTGTCGGGATTTTGGTTATGTCCCTTAATATTCTTGTAGATACTATTTTTGTTGGAAACTGGATAGGGCCTATAGCTATTGCGGCTATAAATGTGGTGCTTCCGGTTTCATTTTTTATAGCCGCATTGGGGATGGCCATTGGGATAGGTGGTTCTTCCATTATTTCACGTGCCCTTGGCGCCGATGATAATTATAAGGCTTTGAAGACCTTCGGGAACCAGATTACCCTTACGATCCTACTATCCAGTGCTCTGGTGATTCCAGGTCTTATATTCGTGGACAGTTTGATCCCCGCTTTTGGAGGTAAAGGAGAGATCTTCGATCCGGCCAAAATATACTATATCATAGTTTTGTGCGGAGTTCCATTCCTGGCTTTAGCCATGATGGGGAATAACGTTATTAGAGCCGAGGGAAAACCCAGGTTTGCCATGATTGCGATGATCATCCCATCTATTGGCAATCTTATCCTGGACTATATTCTTATTAATCGCCTTGATATGGGCATGCAGGGAGCGGCCTTTGCTACCACGGCTTCCTATGTTTTCTGCCTGGGTTATATCGTCTGGTTCTTTCTGTCTAAGAATTCAGAATTAAAGATTAGTGCAGCGCACTTCAGGCTGGATATTCCTATATTAAAGGAAATGTCTTCCCTTGGTGCGGTCACGCTGGCAAGACAGGCCGTTGTGAGCATTACCTATCTTTTGATGAACAATATTCTGTTTGATCTGGGAGGTGAAGATTCGGTTACCGTTTATGCGATTATTGCCAGAATGCTCATGTTCGCCTTATTTCCGGTTCTGGGAGTTACCCAGGGGTTTTTGCCAATTGCCGGTTTTAACTACGGGGCACAAAAATTTGAACGGGTTAGGAAAAGTATCAATACTGCTATTTTATATTCATCTGGCATGGGGCTTTTAATTTTTCTGGGCATTATGTTCTTCGCGCCAGAAATCGTAAGGATATTTACAGATGAAGCTTCGATCATTGAACAAACACCCTCTGCCATGCGCTGGGTTTTTGCAGCAATCCCGATTGT
>JBFIMP010000192.1:0-5176 GCA_041611635.1 Christiangramia sp. | reverse complement strand
GAAGTGCTAGCAACTGCTCTGAATTCTGGATGAATCGTATCAAAGCTCTGCGTATTGATCTTCCAGGTTTTGGAAGCAGAATTATATAGTCCGTAAGTTCCATTATTAGCGGCAAAGGCCAGGCTGTTTCCCATCACTTCGATAGCACGAATACTTAATGAATCGTTTTCCATGATCACTTCAATTTCTACAGTCTCAAATGGTTTTGACTCGTTAAACGAATAGCTGTTGTCTGTTTGCTCTTTATCGTTCTTACAGGCAATGATAAGTAAGATTAGTAAAAAACTTATTTTCTTCATTTATTTTCGATTTTCGGTCTCCTATCACCTCTTTAGACAGAGGAGAAAATTAACCATTTAAGCGGCAGCCTTTCAAAGCTGTGCTATTCAGAATTTGATTCAAATATAAATTAATCCGTTTCAAAAAAACGTAACTTTGCCGCCTTAAAGAATTTTTATGCGCCTACACAGGAATCTGGTTTTTGCTACCGTTGATGCTTTAGCCGAAATTTTTAATGAAGGGAATTATGCCGATAAGGTTATAGAAAAAACACTGAAACGTGATAAACGTTGGGGCTCCCGAGACAGAAGTTTTATTGCCGAGACCACTTACGACATCGTGAGATGGAAGCGACTTTATGCCGAGATCGCCGAGGTAAAAGAACCATTTAAAAGAGAAGACCTCTTTAGAATGTTTGCTGTTTGGTGTGTACTTAGAGGTGTTCAGATACCAGATTGGCCGCAATTTGAAAAAACTCCAGAAAGACGTATTAAAGGAAAGTTCGATGAACTGAGTAGAATAAGAAAGTTCAGAGAGTCTGTGCCAGACTGGATGGATGAACTTGGTGCAGAAGAACTGGGAGAAAAGGTATGGACTAATGAGATTCATGCTTTAAATAAACAGGCCCCTGTGGTTATAAGAGCTAATAAACTGAAAACCACGCCTCAGGAATTAGGAAAAAAACTTAGTGAGGAAGGTATTGAAACTACCAACCTTAGGAACTACCCTGAAGCTCTGGAACTAAAGGAACGTGCGAATATTTTCAGAACCGCCGCCTTTAAAGATGGTCTATTTGAAGTTCAGGATGCCAGCTCTCAAAGAGTGGCCGAATTTCTTGATGTAGAACCAGGAATGCGTGTGGTGGATACATGTGCCGGTGCCGGTGGAAAAACACTTCACCTCGCTGCTCTTATGGCTAACAAGGGACAGATCATAGCGTTGGATATTTATGGTAATAAATTAAAAGAATTAAAACGTCGGGCTAAACGTGCTGGTGCTCATAATGTGGAGACCAGAAGCATTGACTCCACCAAGGTGATCAAAAAACTATACGGAACTGCAGACAGGGTTCTTATCGATGCACCCTGCAGCGGACTTGGAGTGTTGAGCAGAAATCCTGATGCGAAATGGAAATTACAGCCAGATTTCCTCGATAAGATCAGAAACACTCAGCTGGAAATATTAGAGCAATATTCTAGAATTGTAAAGAAAGGCGGGAAACTTGTTTATGCTACCTGTTCTGTATTACCTTCAGAAAACCAGAGGCAGGTTCAAAAATTCCTGAAAACTGAAGCCGGGAAAGAATTCAAATTACTAAGAGAGAAAAGTATACTTTCCAGTGAAAGCGGTTATGATGGCTTTTATATGGCCTCACTCCAAAAAGAATAAAAAAGGCGACCAGGTGGTCGCTTTTTTTTATTGTATTAAAATAAGTTTAAGCCTATTCTCTGCAAGGTGAGTGAAGGTGCCTGTTACTTCTTCATTATTTTCAAGCATCAGGGAAAGTTCCTCACAAAGCTGTTCACATTGGATTATGTATTCTCCAAGGATTGAATATTCATCATTAACATTTTGAACAAAGTTATTACCGCCCCATTTTAATTTGATATCAAACTTTTCATCTGCACCTGTCCTTTCCCTAGAAACCACCTTTTTCAATACATATTTTAAACCTGACCCATCCTGCGGTGGATTCTGAACATTGATTTTTCTTACTCTAAGATCATATAAATACCCAGATTCATAAGTAAAACCTTCGATCTCTTCATATAGGTATTTCCAGTCCTCCCCTCCTATTTCATCCTCCTCCTGAACCAGGTATACCATTTGCGGACCAAGGCCTACAGCAGTTTGCTTATGATGATTAATACGCATTTCTATTGATTCGATATCGTTGGGATCTATTCCAACCATAGAACAGGAATTAGCCCCTAAAAAGGTAAGTAATCCTACAAACAGAAAGATATACAATTTGATTTGCATGAGATTTTTGATTGATGACATTAAGATAATAAATAATCAAAGCATTATAAATTTAACTTTCCTAAATTATTTAATCTAGCCAATAAAAAATCATAAATTTGTGGCTTTAAAAAACAACACAAACACCACCTAAATGATCCTTTTCTTCGGAAACCAAACTACCAAGGTTTTTGCTGTGGAAACCCACTCAGAACTTTCAGCTCAGGAAATATCTAAATTAAACTGGCTTTTTGGAAATACGCAACAAATACATAAATCTGCCCTGGCAGATTTTTTTGTTGGTCCCCGCGCAGCGATGATCACTCCATGGAGTACCAACGCAGTTGAGATCACGCAAAATATGGGAATTCATGGACTTATTAGAATTGAAGAATTTTTAAGGGTAGATGAACATTTTCACGACTTTGACCCTATGCTATCTCAAAAGTACGAGGCTCTAGATCAGGATATTTTCGATATACATATTAATCCCGCCCCAATTATTGAGGTTGACGATATAGAAGCATATAATCAAAAAGAAGGTCTGGCATTAAATACTGAAGAAGTAGCTTACCTGGAAGGACTTTCTGAGAAACTGGGAAGAAAACTTACAGATTCTGAAGTATTTGGTTTTTCCCAGGTGAATTCTGAACACTGTCGCCATAAAATCTTCAATGGTACATTCGTCATAGATGGTGAGGAAAAACCTTCTTCACTATTTAAATTAATCAGGAAAACTTCTGAAGAGAACCCAAATGATATTGTATCGGCATATAAGGATAATGTTGCCTTTGTAAAAGGCCCTACAGTTGAGCAGTTTGCACCTAAAAAACCAGATGTACCGGAATATTATCAGGTTAAGGATTTCGATTCAGTAATATCTCTTAAAGCAGAGACTCACAATTTCCCGACCACTGTAGAGCCTTTTAATGGGGCTGCCACAGGAAGCGGTGGTGAAATTCGCGACAGACTCGCCGGTGGGAAAGGTTCACTTCCTCTCGCAGGAACGGCAGTTTATATGACTTCTTATTCCCGTCTAGATAAAGACCGTGAATGGGAAAATGGCATGAAAGAGCGAGACTGGCTATACCAGACTCCTATGGATATTCTTATAAAAGCTTCTAACGGAGCATCAGATTTTGGAAATAAATTCGGTCAGCCTTTGATCTCGGGATCTGTTCTGACTTTCGAACATTCTGAGCACGATCGTTCGCTGGGATATGACAAGGTTATCATGCTAGCCGGCGGAATTGGCTACGGAAAAGAAAACCAGGCATTGAAAGATGTACCTGAAAAAGGTGATAAAATAGTTGTACTGGGTGGTGAAAATTACCGAATTGGAATGGGTGGCGCTGCCGTTTCCTCTGCAGACACCGGTGAATTTTCAAGCGGTATTGAGTTGAATGCGATACAGCGTTCGAATCCCGAAATGCAAAAAAGAGCTGCCAATGCCGTACGCGGGATGGTAGAAAGTGATGAAAATCCTATAGTTTCCATTCATGATCACGGAGCCGGAGGACATTTGAACTGTCTTAGTGAACTTGTTGAGGAAAAAGGCGGGAACATAGATCTTGATGCGTTACCTGTTGGAGATCCCACCTTATCTGCCAAGGAGATCATTGGGAACGAATCCCAGGAAAGAATGGGATTAGTGATTGGCGAAGCTGAAATAGCTCAATTAAAAAGAGTGGCAGATCGTGAAAGATCACCAATGTACGAGGTGGGAAGCGTTACCGGAGATTACCGTTTTACTTTTGAAGGAAAAAAATCTGGACAGAAACCTATGGATCTTGAGCTTTCAGATATGTTCGGGAGTTCTCCCAAAACGGTAATGAAAGATAAGACCGTAAAAAGAGCATACGAAGATGTTAGCTATAATACTACCAAAATTCATGATTACCTGGAGCAATTACTGCAATTAGAAGCAGTAGCCTGTAAGGATTGGTTAACCAATAAAGTAGACCGTTGTGTATCTGGTAGAGTAGCTAAACAACAAACTGCAGGGCCATTGCAACTTCCATTGAACAATTGCGGGGTAATGGCACTGGATTATAAAGGTAAAGAAGGTGTGGCAACCTCCATAGGCCACTCCCCTGTTTCGGCATTGGTAGATCCGGTTGCCGGTTCTAAGAATTCAATTGCTGAATCTTTATCGAACATTGTTTGGGCGCCACTTGAAAAAGGCTTGAAATCAATTTCCCTTTCGGCTAACTGGATGTGGCCCTGTAATAATGAAGGTGAAGATGCCAGATTATACGAAGCTGTTGAGGGAATTTCAAAATTCGCTATCGCATTGGGTATAAATGTACCTACTGGAAAGGACTCCCTTTCCATGAAACAACGCTATAAAGATGGCGAAGTGATCTCTCCGGGTACTGTGATCATTTCAGCCGCCGGGCATTGCAATGACATTACGAAAGTGGTTGAGCCTGTTCTTCAAAAAAATGGTGGGGATATTTATTATATCAACCTTTCTCAGGATAGCTTTAAACTTGGTGGATCCTCTTTTGCGCAGATCCTGAACAAAGTTGGTAGTGAAGTACCATCTATTAAAGACGATAAAAAATTCGCTGACGCGTTCAACGCCATACAGGATTTGATCAAAAAAGATCTTATTCTGGCTGGGCATGATGTGGCATCGGGTGGATTGATCACTACGCTGTTAGAAATGTGCTTCGCAGATGTAAACCTTTCTGCAGACCTTAACCTTTCTGCCCTTAATGAGAAGGATATTGCAAAGTTGCTTTTCAATGAGAACTGCGGAATCGTTTTCCAGGCAAAAGATGATTCTATCGAAGAAATTCTGAAGGATAAGAAAATAGAGTTTTTCAATATTGGTAAGGTAACCGAGGGTAAAGAATTAAAGATTAAAAGCTCTGGAGCAGATCTTAGTTTCAATATTCCAGAATTAAGGGATACCTGGTACAAAACCTCT
>JBFIMP010000191.1:0-5234 GCA_041611635.1 Christiangramia sp. | reverse complement strand
TAGAAAATTAAAAAGCCTGAAAGTTTTACTTTCGGGCTTTTTTTATTAATGGACTTATTGGTTAAGGTTTTTATAATTCTTTTCAGTTTCAGGTTGTGCTTATTACTTTAGAGAAAATCACTAAAAAATTAAATCATGAAGAGAAAAGGATCGGCCGTATGGAAAGGCTCGTTAAAAGAAGGAAATGGAACCGTTAGCCTTGAGAGCGGTGTTTTGAAGGATGCTCAATATTCTTTTAAAACGCGTTTTGAGGAAGGAAAAGGTACTAATCCTGAAGAATTGGTGGGAGCGGCCCATGCCGGATGCTTCAGTATGCAGCTTTCTGCATTTTTGACTGAAGATGGATTTACTCCAGATAAGATTGAAACAACTTCTGAGATTACCTTCGAAGATGGTGAAATCACTAAATCACACTTGATTCTTGACGCAGTAGTGCCGGGAATTGATAAGGAAAAGTTTGATAAGATTGCCAATAAAGCAAAAGAAAGTTGTCCTTTGTCAAAGCTTCTAAAAGCAGAGATTACCCTGGAATATGACCTGAAATAGGACCTAAGAGTACAGATAAAAGGGATCTCAAGACTAATTCTTTGAGATCCTTTTTTTTAGTTCCTGTAATGAATCGAATAGTGTTTTTTTCATTGCCACATCCGTTTTATTATCCTTCACCCACTTTTGATTTAACTCCAATTCAATCCCTATATATTTCTGCGGGAATTTTATTCTTAAACTTGTAGTAAAACCATCTGCCTTTCCCAGGTAAGGATAGTTGAACCGAACCTTTGTTTTTGAACTATGTTTCTTAATAAGCTGTTTCCATGCTTGAGTAACGATCTTCTCCATATTCCTTTGAGGATCATAAAGCAAACCTATGTCACAGTTACGTTCCTGCCCATATAATACCGGGGTAAAACTATGTACCGAAATATGCAGCACTTCGTTTCCTGAATCGATTAGTTGAGATATATTTTCCTCAACTTCCCGGCGATATGGAATGTAATAGGTATTAAGAATGTCTTGCTTCTCAGCTTTACTTAATTCTCTACTAAACCTCGAAAAAAGATTTTTATGCCAAAGGGATCGGTTAGATTCTACCAGCAGTCTTCCAATATCCTGGTAATGTGCGAAATCTGCCAGAATTTTCAATTCTTTAAAAAGATCATACGCCCCGGGATCGTATGCTTCATGAGTATCAAGAACTCTAATATCAGAAATGAAAAGCTCCCGGTATTTTTCCGGAATATCAGGAAAAGCATGTTCACATGTTAGGACCAGTTTCATGGTCTGAACATTCTGTTTTCCTGAAGACATTCCGCCAGCCTGGAATAGACCTTCTTAATATTTGCCTGTGAAAAATCACTTCTCAATGCTTTTAAGATCCTGGTAGAAAGACTTCCATTCTGTATAAGGAATTCAATATGGTTTTGCTGATCTTTAGTCAGCTTCCCTCCTACCAGTTCGTATAATCTTTTCCAGATAGCTCTTACATCGCAATCCTTCTCCAGGTCAAATATCGCCAGGTATTTCTTATCTGTTATGAGCGTATTTTCAGCATTCTTGATTACTTCATCAAAGATCTGATACAGCTCATCCTCATGCCAGGATTTCTGATCTTCCAGTGACACCAGTTCTTCTGAAACCAGTAATTTCAGGGATTCAATTATTAAAGCAGCGATCGCGATATCTGCTGAAGGGTTTTCCTGGATATCTATAACCCTGATCTCAATAGCATTCCTGTCGAACCTGGAAATAGCACCTCTTGAATTAAGGAAATGGTGATCCAAAATATTATCGGTATCAAAAGGTTTAATGGCCTCGGTGATAGGTTGAAAAATTGTTTTAGAATAATCGGCTTTATTAAAGAGCTGCTCGGGAATTACCTTTCCCGTCATATGCGGAATTTCCTTTTGGTTGGTCTTATAATAATGCATCCTGGCATCCTTATAACCCGTAAATTCTCCATCCAGAACAGGTGAACTTGCAGCCAGCCCGGGAATGATGGGTAGCAAAATTCTTACTGCCGCATGTAATTTTTCAAATTCGGTATCATCATAGAAAGGCAAATTAATGTGCATACTCTGCACATTACTCCAGCCATGCCCCTTACAATCAAAGATCTTGTTATAAAGAGCATAGATCTTGCTGTAATGATGCTGCCACAAACGGGTTTCGGTATGTGGATCCATCGTGGGATGGGCTGCGGTTGGAAGCAGACAGGTATCAAATTCTTCTAATAGTTTATTCATCTCCTGCACGTTTTCCTCAAATAATACAGCTAAATTATCTATGTCATCGGTAGGGCCATTGGTCTTCATTTCTACCACATGAGAAACCAACTCATTGCTCCACTCTATACTCCCGTTTTCAACATCAGAAGTTAATGTGCCATTTTTTTTGGTAAGAAGTTTATCCACGATGGGATTCACTTCTAAGTTCGATCTTTGAACCAGCATATATTCCAGTTCAATTCCATACACTTCAAAAAGGTGATATGCCATTATATTTTATTTTCCAGTCTGTTCTTTATTGCCATTAAAATGTCCAGGTAAACCTGGTCACCGTAATACTCATCCTCAACCCCGGCATCTATGTTTGGATTATCGTTGATTTCTATGACCAAAGCTTTTGAATTAACCTCTTTGATATCGATCCCGTAAAGACCTTTGCCCATTAGTTTTGCCGACTTTATAGCATTTTTGAGGATCTTTTCAGGAACTTTTTCTATTGGCAGACAATCTGCATTCCCATCCTGATCGTCCTTTTTATCGGCATTCCAGTTATAGATCTGCCAGTGTCCCTTAGCCATATAATATCTGCAGGCATAAAATGGTTTTCCATCAAGTATACCAATCCTCCAGTCATAATCTGAAGGCAGGAATTCCTGCGCGATCACAAGGTCAGATTTTTTAAGCATGGCATTCACCACCTCATAATACTCCTTTTCGGTCTCTGCCTTTTTTACCCCAAAAGAGAAGGTTGAATCAGGAGATTTCAGCACTACCGGCAATCCGGTTTTACTTAAAACCGAATCTTTATTGTCCTTATGAACAATGATCGTGTTTGGAGTTGGAATACCCGCATTCTCCAAAGCTTCGGCCATAAATACCTTATTACAGCATTTAAGAATTGCATCTGGATAATCCACGGTGGCGATATCTTCCTGTTGGGCTTTCCTGGCAAAGGCATAGGCTTCATTATTCACCTCTGTACTCTGCCGTATCAATAATGCATCAAAGGCCGATAACCTTGAAAGGTCTTTTGGATTTATAATTTCTGTGTAAAAGCCAATCTTTTCACCCAGTTCGATGAATTTTTTTAAAGCCCTGGGATTACTAGGAGGGGCGGCATCATCTGGTTGCACCAGGATGGCCAGGTCATATTCAAAAGTACTGCTTCTTGGAGTATCGTACCTTTTCTTGGCGAAATACTGCTCGGCGAATACCAGCATACTTTCTTTATGCTCTGCAGGGATCTCAGATTCAGAGATCGCCTTGATGCTTTTAATATTCCACCTGGTGGTAAAATTGAATTTCACCCGTAAAAATGGAATTTGAAAATGACGAAAGAACATCGCACTTAATTCCCTGTATTTCGCGGCAACGTTCTGCCCAAAATAGATACTCAGCGTAAATTCCTGTGATTTTATATTCTTTAAGGACTGTTGCAAGAGATCATCAAAATCTTCTGAAACGATCTTTACCAGCTTAGGTTCTCCCAGGTCTACGATATTTTTAACGGTAGGAATTGCTAAATGTCCCCTGGCTTCAGCCAGGAGAGAAACATAATAACCTTTAGACTGATAGGAATAGTCCTTACATAAATTAAAGATCCTGGCTTTTTTGAGCGTTGAATATTCAGGATTGGTAAGATAATCCTTGGATGAAATCACCTTTAAATGTTCAGAGGATATCGCCCAGGTTTCAGGTTGGTTTACAACAATATATTTATTCATTAAACAGTTATATGTTTGTTCAAATGTAGATTAAAATATTATCCGTTTTTGGATTTTAAGTTTAGCTTAATAATAATTCTTACATTCATTCCTTTAATTTCAAAACCAGTTGAAAATGAGATTTAATTTTACCGGCATCCTGATTTTAACAGGGCTTTTCTCTCTAAATGCCCAGACTTCAGATAAAGCACTATTAGAAAAAGCCCGGCAGATTCATAATAATGCCATCACTATAGATACTCATAATGATATTAATGTAAACAATTTTACCGAAGCTAAAAATTATACGATGGATCTTGATACCCAGGTGAACCTTCCAAAAATGGAAAAAGGCGGGGTTGACGTAAGCTGGCTTATCGTATATACAGGGCAAAGGGAATTGAATAAAGAAGGATATTCCACGGCATATGAAAACGCGATAAGTAAATTTGAAGCCATTCACAGGTTTACCCACGAATTAGCGCCAGATAAAATTGGATTGGCCACAAATTCAGAGGAAGTTAGAAAACTTGTAAAAGAAGGTAAAAAAGTTGCCATGATCGGTGTGGAAAACGCCTATCCAATTGGGACAGATCTTAATCGTATCAAGGAATTCTACGATCTTGGAGCGAGATATATGTCCCTATCCCATAATGGACACAGCCAGTTTTGTGATTCCAATACCGGTGAAGAAAATGATGTATGGTTATACAATGGCCTGAGTGAATTGGGGAAGGAAGCAATTGCAGAGATGAATAAATATGGCATCATGATAGATGTTTCTCATCCAAGTAAAGAAGCGATAAAACAGATGTTCGAGCTTTCTAAAGCTCCTTTAATTGCTTCGCACTCCTCTGCCCGTGCTCTTTGTGATCATAGCAGGAATCTTGATGATGAACTTCTTGAACTTTTTAAATTACATGGAGGAGTTGTGCAAACTGTCGCTTTTAGTTCTTATCTGAACACAGAAAAGGATAGTTCATTTGCCGCTGCAACTAAAGAGCTTTATAAAAAGAAAGCAGAGCAAATGAATATCACTATTCTAAAGGAAAATAGTATCGAGAAATTAAGCCAGGAAAAGCAGGACAATTACTACGAACAAATAGATCAACTAAAATCTAACGTTCAATCGGAAATAGAAGAACTTAAAAAGACAGTGATTCCTGTAAATGTTTCAGATTTTGTGGATCATATAGATTACCTTGTGGAAAAGATAGGTGTAGACCATGTAGGAATCAGTTCAGACTTTGATGGCGGCGGAGGAATCGATGGCTGGCAGGATGCATCAGAAACTCTTAATGTTACG
>JBFIMP010000190.1:0-5288 GCA_041611635.1 Christiangramia sp. | reverse complement strand
CGTTGCCCTTCGGGCCGGGCTTTTCGCTTTATCCTCCCGCCTAAAGCGGGAGGGATGCCGCTGCAATCCCTAACGCGGTTTATTAGTTTTCAGCTTTCATCTTAAAGCTTTAGGCTTATAGCTATTGACTAATCTGCGATATTCGGGTTCAGCCATTTTTCAGCCTTTTTATGTTCTATTCCTTTTCTATCGGCAAAATCCCTTACCTGGTCTTCCTTGATTTTTCCCAGTCCAAAATATCGGGCTTCAGGATTGGCGAAATAATAACCACTAACGCTGGCCGCCGGCCACATGGCCAGGCTTTCGGTAAGTTCCACGCCAATTTTTTCCCTAACCTGCAATATTTCCCAGATCGTGAGTTTCTCCAAATGATCTGGACAGGCAGGATATCCTGGTGCAGGACGAATTCCCTTATAGGCTTCCTTGATCAATTCTTCATTGCTCAGACTTTCATCTGAAGCATAACCCCAATGCTGAGTCCTTACCTCTTTATGCAGATATTCCGCAAAAGCCTCGGCCAGCCTATCGGCCAGTGCCTTGATCATAATCGAATTGTAATCGTCATGTTCTTTTTCAAATTTCGCGGCCAGTTCCTGAGTTCCAAACCCGGTTGTCACACAAAAACAACCAATATGATCCTGAATACCTGTTGCTTTAGGCGCAATAAAATCTGCCAGGGCAAAATTCGGCTGATCCCCGTGTTTCTTTAATTGCTGTCTGAGTGTTCTGAAAATTGCTGTTTTCTCTACCGAATCCTGCTGAAATTTCACTTCGATATCATCTTTATTGACAGCATTAGCTTCAAATAATCCAAAAATGGCTTTCGCCTTCAGCAACTTTTCATCTAGAATTCTTTGAAGCAGAACCTGGGCATCATCAAATAAACTTTGCGCCTGCTCACCAACGATCTCATCCTTTAAAATATCTGGATACCTGCCATGCAGATCCCAGCTTCTGAAAAACGGGCTCCAGTCTATATAATCAACCAATTTATGTAAATCAAAATCTTCGATTACCTGAATTCCTAATTCTTCCGGCTTAGTAATTTGCGCTTTATCCCAATCGATCCGGAATTTATTATTTCTGGCTTCTTCAATGCTCAGGAATATCTTTACCTTACTCCTTTTACTAAAATTCTTCCTGAACTCATCATACTGAACCTTGAGGTCGTTCTTATATTTTTCCCGTGTGCTATCCTTCAAAAGGTCTCCTACTACGGTCACCGCCCGGGATGCATCATTTACATGAGCCACCGCGTGTTTATATTGCGGATCTATCTTTACCGCGGTATGTGCTTTGGATGTGGTTGCACCACCAATTAAAAGCGGAACAGAAAAATCCTGTCGCTGCATTTCCCTGGCCAGGAAAACCATCTCATCCAGAGACGGAGTAATAAGTCCGCTAAGGCCTATCACATCTACATTTTCTTTTTTAGCAGTTTCAATGATCTTTTCCGGAGGTACCATTACTCCAAGATCAATGATCTCGTAATTATTACAGCCCAGTACCACGCTCACAATATTTTTTCCAATATCGTGTACATCGCCTTTAACTGTAGCCATCAATACTTTCCCAGCCGATTGGCGTTTATTCGATTTATCGGCTTCGATATATGGTAGAAGATGCGCCACCGCTTTTTTCATTACCCGTGCCGACTTCACCACTTGCGGAAGGAACATTTTTCCGCTTCCAAAAAGATCCCCAACAACGTTCATCCCGATCATTAAAGGACCTTCAATAACATCCAGCGGCTTTTCTGCCTCAATACGTGCCTGTTCGATATCTTCCAGAATATAAGCATCCACACCTTTTACCAGCGCGTGGGTGATCCTGTCCTGAAGCGGCTTTTCCCGCCAGGAAAGGTCAATTTTATTTTCTTTTTTTCGGCCTACTACATTTTCGGCGAAATCCAGAAGTCTCTCGGTGGCGTCATCTCTTCTATCCAGGACCACATCTTCTACATGCTCCAATAAATCTTTCGGGATCTCATCATAAACCTCCAGCATAGAAGGGTTCACGATCCCGATGTTCATACCGGCTTTGATGGCATGATATAGAAAAACTGAATGCATGGCTTCCCTTACCGGATTATTTCCACGGAAAGAAAATGACACATTACTAACTCCACCGCTCACACTACAATGCGGAAGATTTTCTTTTACCCAACGTGTACCTTCAATAAAATCTATCGCATTTCTCTTATGCTCGTCCATTCCTGTCCCCACCGGGAAAATATTGAGATCGAAAATAATATCTTCGGGAGGGAACTTTACTTTATTCACCAGGATATCATAAGAACGTTGTGCGATCTCTATCCTGCGTTCATAATTATCTGCCTGGCCTACTTCATCAAATGCCATCACAATCACTGCGGCACCATAGCGCCTGATCTTTTTCGCCTGCTCTATAAATTCTTCTTCACCTTCTTTTAAACTTATAGAATTCACCACGCATTTCCCCTGTACTACTTGCAGGGCGGCCTCGATAATGTCCCATTTCGAACTATCTATCATGATTGGAACCCTGGAAATATCGGGTTCTGCCACTACCAGGTTCAGGAATTTCACCATGGCTTCTTTGCCTTCAATAAGGCCATCATCCATATTCACATCAATGATCTGCGCTCCATTTTCAACCTGCTCGCGGGCAACTTCTAAAGCTTCATCATATTTCTCTTCCTTGATAAGCCTCAAAAATTTACGGGAACCAGCTACGTTGGTTCGTTCCCCAACATTAATAAAATTGCTTTCCGGAGTGATCACCAGAGGTTCCAGTCCGGATAATTTTAAGGGTCTGATTTCCTTGTATTTTTTAGTAATATCTATACTTGCTGCATTCATACGCTAGATTTTTCGTCACCCTGAACTTGTTTCAGAGTCTCATTTCTTAATTATTAATTATCAGGTTTTTGAGATGCTGAAACTAGTTCAGCATGACGTAGAGATTTAAATTTACGTGGACCATAATCCTGCACGATTTCCGCGATCGCTTTAATGTGGGAGGGAGTAGTCCCGCAACATCCTCCAAGAATATTCACCAGGCCTTTGTCCAGATATTCTCGAATCTGGTTCGCCATTTCCTGAGCATCCTGATCATATTCTCCAAAAGCATTCGGAAGTCCCGCATTAGGATAGGCCGAAACACCAAACTCGGTATTCCTGGCCACCGCTTCCAGATGGGGAGTAAGTTGCTTCGCTCCTAAAGCACAGTTAAAACCTATGCTTAAAAGCGGAATATGAGAAATGGAGATCAAGAAGGCTTCGGCAGTCTGTCCAGAAAGTGTTCTTCCGGAGGCATCGGTAATAGTTCCACTTACCATCACGGGAATATCAAAAGTCAATTCTTCCTTTAGTTCATCGATCGCGAAAAGAGCTGCCTTGGCATTAAGCGTATCGAAAACCGTTTCCACTAAGAGCACATCTACACCGCCATCTATCAACGCTTTTGCCTGTTGCCTATACGCAATTTTTAATTCTTCGAATGATATCGCACGAAATCCGGGATCGTTCACATCTGGACTCATACTGGCCGTTTTGTTTGTAGGTCCCATTGCTCCGGCAACAAATCTTGGTTTATCAGGATTTTCAGCAGTGACTTTTTGTGCAACTTCTTTGGCGATCCTTGCCGATTCAAAATTCAACTCGTAAACGAGTTCTTCCATTTGATAATCGGCCATGGCAATGGTGGTTCCGGAGAAAGTATTGGTTTCAACAATATCGGCCCCGGCCTCGAAATACTTCCGGTGGATAGTCGCGATGGCTTCAGGTTGCGTTATAGACAGCAGGTCGTTATTCCCCTTCAGGGAAACAGGCCAATTCGCAAAACGTTTTCCGCGGAAATCCTCTTCAGAAAATTTATATTCCTGAAGCATGGTCCCCATGGCACCATCAAGTATTAATATTTTTTGTGAGAGTAACTCTTCTATTTTCGACATATTCTATAATATGAACGTTATCAAAAAAAGAAGACAGAAAAGAATTCTTGATTGTTATCTATCCGAGATTTTACTCAGTAGAATGTAGCACCTTCTCCATAGGAGGGTTGCTAAGGCTTCACAGGGTCTATTCCCTCAACCTTTCTTGATAACGATTGTTAGTAAACAATGAACTTACAAGGCAAATATAGGGTTCAGCCTATAAAAACCAAGGATTTTGGCAAAAAATTAATGCAGTTTTTAAAATGATAAATTTCAGGTTTGCTGGATTTTCAAAAAATTATTTTCATTCAATTTATGCAGGAACAATTTAAAATTCTCCTTCATCTCCTTATTTTCGAGAGTGATTTCCAGGTCCTGTTTTTCCCCCAATTTGTGCGTGAAATACAGACGATTTTTATTTCCGTAGATCGTATTTTTCCAAAAACTGGCATAACCTACATAATCAAAACCCAGGTCCTCTAATTCAGTGATTTTATAACTTTTCAAACTGCCATTTTTTTCTATAATGATTTCATCCTGCGTGATCTTTAGAAAACCTAGATTCTTGGGTTTCAAAAAGCTCTGCCCTAAAACAATGAGCATGCAGATGATATATACCACATATGCTGAATTTAACAACCATAGAGTTTCCGGTTTCCAGACAAAAGCGATTGCGCCACTACACAATAGTAGCACTGCTACCAGGATACGTACTTTCCATGAGGGTTCCCATGTTTTTACGATCCTTGTTTCGAATGAATTCACTACAGGATTTTTTCAGAATTAAGGCTCACACTATAAGAGATTTCAGCCGCTTTTTCCAGCATTTTTGAAACCGAACAATATTTATCCATCGATAATTTTACCGCTCTTTCCACCTTGGCCTTAGGAACATCACCTTTTAAAATAAAATCCAGTTGAATTTTTTTAAAGACATTCGGAATGGCTCCATCCTCACGATAACCATCAACCTCTACCCTGAGATCTTCCAGCTCATGATTCTGTTTTCTCAGGATCATCACGATATCGATGCTACTGCAACCGGCAATTCCCCGAAGCAAAAGGTCCATTGGACTTGAGCCTTTAGGCTCATCATCGGTCTTATTGTCTAAAAGAACAATGTTCCCGCGTTCGTTTACAGTTTCAAATAGGTAATTATCGTTGATTCTTTTTAAGCTGATCTTCATGGTTTCGAATTTTCATCAAAGATAGGAATTCTGCTTTTTCCCGCGGGTAACAAAGGTTATCTTTAAATTTTCTTCAAAAGCCGTCAAGCTGAAATTGTTTCAGATTCTCTGCTTGAGGTCCTGAACCTCCCGAAGCTTAGGGACAGGATGACATTCTAAACACTGATGCTCTGCACAACTTCCCT
>JBFIMP010000189.1:0-5354 GCA_041611635.1 Christiangramia sp. | reverse complement strand
TTTATACTCTGGCTTAAAGACAGAATCCCATTTATAGTGTTCATAAAAACTCTCCCGGGTGTATTGCATTACATAATCACCCTCGGTGATCGTAAGGCTATCTGCGATGACTGCCTGAATGGTGTTATAATTTAAATTCTTAAACCCATCGAAAAATGTTTCTACCAGCCGAGATTTCGAATTTCTTTGCGCCGCACAGCTGGACAATAATATTGCAATAAGTAGAATTGAAATTTTCTTCATCCGGTTTTATTTCCTTGATATTTCTAGACAAAAGTCCCGACTACCTGCGATTAACCTTTGCTGGTAATAGTTTACGATGAAGCACAATTTTCATTATAAAAATCTACAATAGAATCCATTTCTGATCTTCGAAATTCATTTTTATTTATTCTTCTTATGATTTCTGGGCAATCTTTAAAAAATTCATTAGCTGATTCTTTAAATTTTTTTTTACCGAAAATAGGATGGTCATTACCAATCTTAGTTACTTCATGACCATCTCCCTTATTGGCGTAATATTCATTTATTTGATTTATGAGTACTTTAGTGTTCACTGATGGAACTGATGTATTAATCACGGCTGTATTTCCATCGGAAGTTTTTATCGTAGCTGTTTGTGGATGATTATAACTTGCTGAGTTAGGTTCGTTTTCAATTACATATAAATTCACTCGACCTGGATATTCCCTAATAATCTTTAATAATTTAGGTTCTTTTCCGGCAACTATTTTATAAACGTATGAGACTTTTTCTCCATTAATTTCTATATTAAATCTATCTAGAGATCTATAGTCATAGATTAGTTTTTCGTTTCCTTTTTTAAATTTTACCTTATTGTCAATAGTTATTTTGGCTTTACCATTTATCACTGCTCCATTGCGTAGTTTTAATGTAGCTTCTTCATAGGAGTTAAACTTAAATTGGGCATTTGAATTAAATCCAATTAATATAAATAGTAAAGGGAAAAATTGTCTCATTGTTTAAAAAGTAAATTATTGCCAACTGTATAGTGTATGAGTAGTAGCGAAATTATACTCACAAACTTTTCGATTTTGTACTAACATTTGTTTTATGTTCATACTTTCGTTTTATCACTTAAACCGCTATTACTTATACACAATCTTATATGTTGTTTTTAGAACAACGAATAACCAAATATTATTGATAATGTTTTATATTCCGAGTTCCAAAAGGAATAACTTTCTAAAATTTCTCTAGGTGCTTGATACCTAAACTCTAAACTATATTTATCATTATGTTTATAACCCAAGCCAAAAGCTAAATTGCTTCTTGTTTCTATTTCTAAAGAATTCAGATTTGAACCGTCACCCCTTGTAAATTCAATTGATGATTTTGAACTTATATCAAAGATGTAAGAAGCATTTATAAAAATTTTAGAATTATTATTTAGAAAGAAATAATGTCTTAAACCTACAGGAATTTCAATAGAACTATAGTCGACATTTGCTATTAATATTCCGCCAGAAACATTATTTACATTAGTTGTTTTTTCGGTCTTAAAGTTTTGATAAGTTGGCTCAATTGCAATTGCCCATTTGTTTTTATTGAATGGAAGAATATATTCCGCTTCTACTCCAAAGCCAAAACCAACTTTATTTTCAAAATCAGTATCTCTAGAATTAGAAACAGAGTTTTGAATTGTTAACGAAGAATTGCTTATACGAGGTCTGATTGTCAAGTTAAATAAGTCTCTTTCTTGCTTTTCTTCAAAGTTGTCATATTCTTGATTATTACAGTTGTGATATTCTATAAAAAAATTAACCAAATCATTTTTTTTATAGTCTAAACTTTCAATTTTCTTCATCTTGAAGTTAGGGCATTTTAAATTATTCCATAGTTGCTGCTTATATCTATTATTTTTGCCAACTTTATTCTCATTGGTTTTGTACCTTTTAAAAACTAATTGCTCAATATTAGATTCCTCTTTTTCGTAAAAATATCTTGTTAAATTACCGTCAACGTATTCGTAAAGAGTGATTTTTCCAGCAATTAATACTTTTAAAAAAAGCTCTTCTTCTTTAAATTCAGGCCTATTGTCATAATTTAAATCATTAATGTTGTTGCTAGACCTATCAATTTTTACTGAGCCTCTGATATATTTTGAAATGTTATTAATCCCAAATTCTTTAACTGATTTTATTGTTTTTTTATTTGATTCGCTATTTTCTGACAGTTTATATTCAAATTCAATTGGATTGTTTTTCCAATCAACATTTTTAATCAAACAATTAATTTTTTGATTGTTATTATCAATGTAATATCCATTTTCAAAAGAAATTTGTGAATAGCAATTAAAACTTAAAATAGTTAAAAGGAATAATAGTTGTTTTTTCATTAATATCTTAATTTGTTAATATTTGTGTGTCTTTGAGTTCAAATAACATATAACTTTTCATATCCTCTCAATACTATTCATTTTAACGGCCTGATCTGGGATAAGAGTTGCTTCCCGGCTAAAATAAAACTTTAACCTTCTATCCACTGTTAAGTCTGAAAAAAACTTATTAACAGTAAAGGCCTTAAAGCGGTTGGTTTTCAGTAAAATTTTCAAGTTTCTTTTTTCAAACAGGCAGGCTCGGTTGGAGACAAGGCAAATCTTCTATTCACTGGAAGAGAAGAGGGGCTAATAATTATAGTTGTACGCAGGTGTTTTTGAGTTCAGAAATGCTTCGGCTCAAAAAATTAATTGCAATAGTCCTGAAACGAAAAGCTTTTTTCCATCATTTAATTTTTAAATTTGCATGCAACATTAACAATACACTCTACAAACAACACACAACATGCCTGCAACAGAAGCAAAGATCTTTAATTGTACACAAAGTCGCGAACTGGCCGAGAAGATCGCCGAGCACTACGGTTCCAAACTTGGGAACGTGATCACCTCTACGTATAGCGATGGTGAATTTCAGCCATCTTTTGAAGAATCGGTGCGTGGATCGCGCGTTTTTATAATCGGCTCCACTCATCCGGGTGCAGATCACCTTATGGAAATGCTTCTAATGCTGGATGCTGCAAAAAGAGCTTCGGCAAGACATATTACGGCCGTGATGCCTTATTTTGGTTGGGCAAGACAGGACCGTAAAGACAAACCTCGTGTGCCTATCGCCGCGAAAATGATCGCCAGTATCCTGGAAACTGCGGGTGCTACAAGAATCATTACCATGGACCTGCATGCAGACCAGATACAGGGATTCTTTGAAAGACCTGTAGATCACCTGTATGCCAGTACGGTATTCCTGCCATACCTGAGAAAACTTGGTTTGGATAACCTAACCATCGCCTCCCCAGATATGGGTGGTTCTAAAAGAGCTTATGCCTATTCCAAGGCTTTAGAGAGCGACGTGGTGATCTGTTACAAGCAAAGAGCAAAAGCTAACGTGATCTCGCATATGGAATTAATTGGTGATGTTACCGGAAAGAACGTGGTGCTGGTAGATGATATGGTAGATACCGCGGGGACGCTAACCAAAGCGGCAGACGTGATGATGGAGCGTGGTGCCTTGAGCGTACGCGCGATCTGTACTCACCCAGTACTTTCAGGAGAAGCCTATGAGCGTATCGAAAGATCTAAACTTCAGGAATTGATCGTTACAGATTCCATTCCGCTAAGGAAGGAAAGCAAAAAAATAAAAGTGGTAAGCTGTGCTGAACTTTTCGCCGATGTGATGAAAAGTGTTCAGGATAACGAGTCTATCAGCTCGAAATTCATCATGTAATTTCGCTAGTTGGGAATTCCGAATGTCACACTGAGCTTGTCGAAGTGTACTGGTTAATTGCCTAATGCTAATTGTCAATCGATCAAAGTATTCTTATTGCCGGTAGAAGACTGGGTGCGCTCCAGATCATTCATGTTCACAGCGTATATTTCCAGTTTTTTACCGGTCACTTTTTCAAATAACTTCGATTTCCTTTCGGCACCCCAGACCTCGAGTTCGGGATCTCCTATGGTGGTTAGGTAAAGGTTCACGATATCTTCGCGGTTGTCTATTTCCAGTTTTTGAACATTTTGATAATGACTCCGGTCCAGTCCGTCGGCCACACGCAATAACGCAGAAAGCCTTTTTACCTTCTTCCGAAGCGGTTTTTCCATCTTTTTATAGAATTCATGACGCTTTTTGGGAGTGGATCGGCGATGATAGCGGGCAACATTGGCCATGATATTTATTTCATCCTCGTTAAAGCCGCGCAGGTCTGAATGCCTGATGATATACAGCGCATGTTTATGATGCTTTCTATAGGAGATATAATAGCCAATATCATGCATCCAGGTCGCGTATTCCAGTAGCTCCCGGTCTGCTTCTTCCAGTTTCAACTCATCCCTGAACTCGTCGAAAAGCTGCAGCGCCATCCCGGCTACATGTGTGGAATGAGCTTCCAGCCAGTTGCATTTGCGGAGCAGTTCAAAAATGCTTTTTTTACGCGGATCGGGAAAGTTCTCTACAAGCTGCAGCTGTGGTCTTTCCTTGTTCAGGAAATTAAGGATCATCCCGTCTCTCAGGGCAGCTTCAGATATCTTGATATTTTCAATATTGAATTTTTTGATGAGGTATTTCACCAGCACCATCCCCGGGTTGATAATATCTATGCGTTTCTCATCCAGTTCGCTGATTTTTTCGCGCTCCTTGCGGGTGAGTTTGATAAAATCCCTGTATAGGTCCTTAAAATCTGAAGCCTGGAATACCAGTTCGTTCAGGGTCATGTCTGCAGTAAGGGAAGTCCTGCTGGCCACCATGGCACCGATATTTTCCATGGTCCCGGAAGAACCTATCATGGTGGTCACTTCATGTTCCCTGATCACGTCGGCGATCTCCTTAAGTGTTTTTTTATAATGCTTTTTGATCGTCTTGATCTCCTCTTTGGTAATAGGGTCGTTCTTTACGAATTTGGCCGACATCCTGGCGACACCCAGTTTCAGGCTGTTATGGTAGAGGAACTCTTCGTTATTTCCCACGATGAACTCCACGCTACCTCCACCAATATCCACCATAAGAACCATTTCTTTATCCAGTGAGATACTGTGGCGAATGGCATAGCCTATGAGTTCGGCCTCCATTTGTCCGGGGATCGCCCGGGCCTTAATGCCTACTTCATCTATCATGCGTTGGGTGAAATCCCCGCCATTTTTTGCTTCACGAATGGCTGAGGTGGCAAAGGCGATGATCTCTTCCACCTGCTGTGAATCGCATAATACCTTTATTCGCTGCAGCGCATCCAGGCCACGTTGCATGGCCTCCTCACTCAGGTAATTGTCCATTCCTTTTTCGGCAAGGATGACCATTTCCTTGAGCTTATCTATGGTTCTAAAACTACCATCGGGATAAATATCCACC
>JBFIMP010000188.1:0-5383 GCA_041611635.1 Christiangramia sp. | reverse complement strand
TTATTTTTGGAGCTACCGGGGTATTTTTCCAGCTAAAAATAGCCATGAACAATATCTGGAATGTTGCGGCTAAAAAGACGAATTTCTTACGTCTGGTTCTGGACAGGGTGATCTCTCTGGGGATGGTTTTTGTGCTGGGTTTATTATTGCTAATCGCCATGGTGATTTCTGCTTTGCTAAAAATGATAGCCGGGGAGGTAAAGAACTTTTTTCCCGATATTACAGGTTTTGTGATCTACATTGTCAATTATGTCATTTCTTTTCTCATAATTACAACCCTTTTCGCAGCGATTTTTAAGTTACTGCCAGATATCAAGATTAGAATACGAACCACTTATGTTGGGGCGGCTTTAACGGCAGTATTATTCCTGTTGGGTGAATCTGCCATTAGTTTTTATTTCGGGCAAAGTTCACCGGCCTCTGTTTACGGGGGTGCATCCTCTGTAGTACTTATCTTATTATGGGTTTATTTCAGCTGCCTTATTTTATTTTTTGGAGCCGAATTTACAGTGCATTATGCTTTACTGCGAAAAGAAAAAGTAGTTCCTAATAGGTTTGGTGAGCCGGCGATCTATCAGGAAATGGAAAAGCTGGAGCAGAGAAAGATGGAGCTTCAGGATGAGAAACATATTCTGGATAGACTTAAATCTCATCTGGATCTGGACGATAAAGATACATCAGACAACGATAAAACTCAGTCTTAATAAAGGTTTAACTTAAGCCTTTATAGTTTTAGTAGGCTCTTAATATTATTTCCTTTGCTTGCTTGCTATCTTTGGATAAACCAAAAATTTAAATTTTATTATGTAATAGAGAATTGCGATTTTGGCCACAGATGGATTTGAAGAAAGCGAGTTGGCCTCTCCAAAAGAAGCAATGGAGAAAGAAGGATTTAAAGTTGATGTTGTAAGTCTTAAAAAAGGAAAGATCAAATCCTGGGATAAGGATAACTGGGGGAAGGATTTTGATGTAGATTATACCCTTGATGAAGTTTCAGCTAAAGATTTCAATGGACTGGTATTGCCAGGAGGAGTAATTAATCCAGATAAGTTAAGACGTGAAGAATCGGCTTTGATATTTGTAAGGGATTTTTTTAAACAAGGTAAACCGGTAGGCGCTATTTGCCATGCAGCATGGACCTTAATAAGTGCAGATGTAGTGAAGGGCAGAACAATGACTTCTTTTAATTCGATTAGGAAAGATGTTGAAAATGCCGGAGCATTATGGGTAGATGAAGAGGTTATAGTAGATGAGGCTTTGGTTACCAGTAGAAATCCAAGCGATCTTCCAGCATTTAATGCGAAAGTAATCGAAGAGATAAAAGAAGGTAAACATGATTTGCAACACGCATAAGATGCTATAACAATTGCTATAAAATAAAAAAGGAGCGTAATTGTAATTACGCTCCTTTTTTATTTTATATGTCTTATGGCTTATTTGTCTGCATCTTCATCCAGATCTTCATCCTCTTTTTCAGGAATATCAACAATTGGATCGTTGTAATCTGAATCATCGTAATCATCCTCGTCAAAATTAGCCATGGTGTTCTCTAAACGTGTGCTTACTTTAACCAGGTAAATAGTGTCGTCTGTGCGCACTTCAATAGCATCTACAGTTTCATTTTTGGCGTTTTTAAATGAGATAACCTGGTCATCATCATAGCCATCAGGATACTTGTCCACTAACATGCTTAAAATTTCTGGAGTAAGCTTTTTATAATCTACGATTATCCTTTTCATAGTGTAATTGGTTTATGCAAGTATAAATAAAAAATCAAATTACTAGCAAAACATAATACCTAAATATTGAAAATTTTAAACACTTTATAATCAATTGTTTAAATAGTACTGGAATGCCTTGTCGATGATCTCGTTTGGAACGATTATGTCTATTATGGGGTCGCCGATATCTTTTAGGAGTACGAAATTAATGTTCCCTCTTTCATTCTTTTTATCAAATTTCATCAGGTCTTTAATCTGCGAGATATCCCCTGCAGAAAAGGTTTCTTTTCCATACATTTTTTTTATGACCTCGTTTATATGCTGAAGTTTGGTTTTGGGAAAATTCTCTAATTCAAAAGATATGTAGCTTTCCAGGATCATTCCTGCCGCGATCGCTTCTCCGTGGAGAAGTTTGTTTCGGTCAGGGTGGGTTAAACAATAAGATTCTATTGCGTGTCCAAGAGTATGACCATAATTCAGGGTTTTACGAATATTCTTTTCAAAAGGATCTTTTGTCACGATCTCTGCCTTGATATCTACAGACGCCTTAATTATATCATCAAGGTCTGAAAGATCTAGTTCTGCCAGATTCGATACCTTATTCCAGTAATCCTCGCTGGCGATCAAGCCATGTTTAAGTATTTCTGCCAGGCCGCTTCTCATTTCCTGTGGTGAGAGGGTTTCTAAATACGCTGAATCGATCAATACCATTTCTGGTTGAATGATCACACCTATCTGATTCTTTAGATTTCCCAGGTCGACCCCGGTTTTACCTCCAACCGAAGCATCTACCATAGATAAGAGGGTGGTTGGTATATTTATGAACCTGATCCCTCTTTTAAAGGTAGAGGCCACAAATCCACCAAGGTCTGTTACTACACCACCACCAAGGTTTATCATGAGGCTTTTGCGATCTGCTTCCAGTTCAGACAAAGCATTCCAGACTCCCTCACAGGTTTGCAGGTTTTTATATTCTTCCCCTGCTTCGATCTCTATCACTTCAGTAGTGATATCGGTTTCTATTTTCTGAAGGAACTTTGATAGACAATAGGCATGTGTATTACTATCTACAAGGATGAATATTTTAGAGGGCTTTTCTTTATTCAGAAAACCATTGAGTTCTTCATAGCCTTTTTCTGCATACAGCACAGGATTTAAAGATGCCGTTAAATCGTTCATTTTATTAGGATTTGTGCGGGGGAAATTAAAGAGAATTTATGAATTTTATCATATTCAATAATTATATTTGCGCGATTAACAGCGCGAAATGATAAATAAGAAAATCTTCAATAACACTAAATCGGCTTTTAAACTTAAGTCTAATACAGAACTGGATAGAGCAATATTTTTATTCAGCATGATGAACTATTCTTCATTGGTTAAGGCCGGTACTGCCTTAACTAAATTATCTCTTAAATTACATTTACCTGTAGAGACGCTTATCAAGAAGACCATTTTCGAACAGTTTTGCGGGGGAGTTACAGAAGAGGATTGTAAACCTGTAACCAGGGAAATGTATGATGAGAACCTGCATAGTATTCTGGACTATTCGGTTGAAGGAAAAAAGACTGAGGAAGAATTCGATTCAGCCATGGAGAAGAAGCTAAGTCTTATTGAATATGCCAAGAAGAGTGATGAAGTTACTTTCGCGATGTTCAAGCCAACAGGTATTGGAAGATTCGAGATATGGGAAAAGGTGAGTGAGAAGCTCAGCCTTACAGAGGAAGAGAAAGAGGAGTGGGAGCGAGTTCAAAAAAGAGTGGACACTCTATGTAACAGGGCTCATCAACTAGGGGTTAGACTTTATGCTGACGGGGAAGAAACCTGGATGCAAACCGCTGCAGATGATCTCATGGAAGAAATGATGAGGAAATACAATAAGGAAGAAGTCCTTATTTTTAATACGCTGCAATGTTATCGCTGGGACAGGCTGGATTATTTAAAGGACCTGCACAAGAAAGGAAAGGAAGAAGGGTTTAAAGTTGGAGCTAAAATTGTTCGTGGAGCTTATATGGAAAAGGAAAATGCCCGTGCGAAAAAGCTGGGATATCCTTCACCTATATGTGAAAGTAAGGAAGCTACAGATGTTAACTTTAATAGCGTACTTTCCTACTGTTTAAATCATTTAGAGGATATATCAGTATTCATTGGGACGCATAATGAGGTAAGTAGTTACCTTGCTCTTCAGATCATGGAAGATAAAGGGATTTCCTTAGATGATAAGAGAATCTGGTTTAGCCAGCTTTACGGGATGAGTGATCATATAAGTTATAACCTGGCCAGAAAAGGATACAACGCCGTTAAACTGGTCCCTTTTGGTCCTGTAAGGGATGTGGTTCCTTATTTATTAAGACGTGCCCAGGAAAATACTTCGGTTAAGGGTCAAACCGGTAGAGAATTATCTTTGTTAAGAGAAGAGAAAAAAAGGCGTAAAGGAGATAAATCTACTAAACATCATCGCGAATAATTAACGAATGCGCGGCTTAGCAAAAATTGTCTTTTATAAGATCCTCGGCTGGAAGCTCGAGAGTGATTTTGATACGGCAATTAAAAAGTGCGTCTTTATAGTTGCTCCGCATACAAGTTCCTATGATTTTCTCATCGGGATCCTGGTGAGGAAGATCATGGATATCCAGATAAACTTTGTGGGTAAAAAAGAGCTTTTTAAACCTCCCTTCGGCTGGTATTTTAAAATGGTGGGCGGTTCGCCTATAGACCGCAGTGGAAATAAGAACAAAGTAGATGCCATTGCTCAAATATTTAAAGAGAAGGCAATCTTTCGATTAGCGATGTCACCTGAAGGAACCAGGCAAAAAACCGATAAATGGAGAACAGGTTTCTATTATATCGCTCTAAAAGCAGAGGTGCCAATAATAAGGGTGGCTTTCGATTATGGTACAAAAAAAGTAAAAATCTCCGATGCCTATTGGCCAACCGGAGATTTTGAAAAAGATTATACTGAAATTTTCAGTTTTTATGATGGAGTTCAGGGCAAGATTCCTGAAAACTTCTAGTTATTCTTCAGCTTCATCTGAAGCCTCCATGGTGTGATAAACGTTTTGCACATCATCATCTTCCTCTAATTTTTCAAGTAATTTCTCAACGTCTGCAGTTTGCTCCTCATTTAGGGATTTTGTAACCTGGGGAATTCTTTCGAAACCAGAAGAAAGGATTTCGATTTCGCGATTTTCAAGTTCTTTCTGGATCGCTCCAAAATATTCAAATGGTGCATAAATATGTATTCCGTCTTCATCTTCAAAAACTTCTTCAGCTCCAAAGTCTATCAATTCCAATTCCAGTTCTTCCGGATCCAGCCCTTCAGAATTGATCCTGAAATTACATGTATGATCAAACATAAATTCTACAGACCCTGAAGTACCTAGGTTACCATCGCATTTGTTAAAATGTGAACGAATATTTGCTACGGTACGATTATTATTATCGGTCGCTGTTTCTACCAATATCGCGATTCCATGAGGTGCATAACCTTCAAAAAGCACGATCTTATAATCGCCCTGGGATTTATCTGAAGCACGCTTAATGGCGCGTTCAACATTATCCTTAGGCATATTTACGCTTTTCGCATTTTGAATTACGGCACGCAATTTTGCATTGGTATCGGGATCTGGTCCACCTTCCTTAACGGCCATTACTATATCCTT
>JBFIMP010000187.1:0-5462 GCA_041611635.1 Christiangramia sp. | reverse complement strand
GCAATACATAAGGGATCGGCTGTCTATTTTCATTCTCTTCGATATTCACCGCATTTACCTCGAACAAAGTATTTGGATTCTCTATTTGACCTTCATCTTCAAACAGGCTCTGGTTATATCTTCTGTAATCACCTCTAACCAAGTCCATAGTTCCAAATCTCAATACAGTTGGATCCTGAAAATCTGTTAGGAACATTCTAATGAATCTTATAGACCTATAATCTGCAATTCCACCAACTGCCCTGGTTGGCTCAAAAATAGGTATTTTGAACTGCAGCCATCTAACCGGAAGTTCCTGCCCGTTTCTTAAAGTTGTAGTTAGCTCCTTAACATCTGTGATATACTGGTTGTTATCAATATTCATCCCCTGGAAGAACGGGATCTCATATTCAAAATAACTATTAATTGTGTTCATAGTATTATCACGGTTCATATCCTCTGCAGTTGGCAGGGTAGAGTTACCGCGATTGGTATCTGTAACGTCTGTAGGAGAATTACCTTCGGTACCGTTGTAGTTGCGATAACGCTGAAGAATGCTTCCTTCGGTATTCAGGAAGTACTCATAGTTATCTGCAGATGGATCTGGAAGATTAGCGAAATCGGGAAACTTAACAGCTTCAGCTTCATCCTGGAGTCCATCGAAACCTACATCCTGCAAGGCTCTCGCTGCACCCTCAGTATCGAAAGCGTAAATCAGGGAGTTATCTGCCGGAACCGAACCAAAAGCTGTATTAATTGTATTGGCTTCACCC
Organism: Christiangramia sp.; assembly: GCA_041611635.1. Taxonomy (GTDB): domain Bacteria; phylum Bacteroidota; class Bacteroidia; order Flavobacteriales; family Flavobacteriaceae; genus Christiangramia. The sequence continues at coordinate 4,710 of JBFIMP010000187.1, read as the reverse complement.
TCACCTTCCGGAAGGCCGTTTTCGTATTGCTTTCTGCCATCTTTTAAAACATCCTCAGAAATATTACCCAGGTTAAAATTGATGATACCACCTGCCCTTCCCGAATTCTCTGGATAGATATAGGGGTCCATCACCCAGAACTGAATATACTCTACATTGGACTGTTCAAAATTGGTGGTATTGATGGATCTCATGATACCTCCAAAGTTGCTGGCTGGATTTGGTAAATTATTACTACCGGCCGCCGCGGGATTAAAATTATAAGGTCCTCTTTCCGCAGGATTATATGCTACATCCATGGTATAAACCACCTGGGGCTGCCCCTGAACCACGTCTATATTCGGGAATATCTCATTTAAGGCTACACGTCTGGCTGCATAAGTAGAAATATCTGAATCGCTAATGCCTGCGGGACGGTTATTGCTATAGAATATTGGATCTATGGTATACCAGGACATTTTCGCCCTTTTGTACCCTGATCCAAGATCACCGTTAGCCAATTCTCCACCGTAACCAATTGGCACACTGGAAAGTTCCCAGCTCAAAGGATTATTAATATCTATTGCGGTCTGCGCCGCTTCAAAATCATCGATATAAGTAGTTGTTTTTCCTCCAAAGTCATCTGTAGACGGGGAGCCCGGAACCAAATAAGCAAATTCACCACGAACAGAGACATTGGATTTTACATCGGTATCTATATTAGGTAGTTTATTCACCAGCCTGGTTAGGAAAGGAACCTCTGTGCTGTAATTGAAATTAAGACCGAGAATGGTGTTATTTATGGGCTCATACCCATAATTCGCCTTCTGGGTGAGCGGCCGTTCTTTCAAATTAAGAAAGGTACCTCCAATAAGAAAATTCTCATTGAATTGATGTTCTACATTGATACCGGTAAACCTTTTTGTCTGCTGGCCAAAAAGCGCGTTATTTTCAGTATTTACCTGTATGGGGATATCTGATGCCAGCAAAGCTTCATCAAGGATCTGCACTCTACCAAGTTCATAATTCACCACATAATCTACCCCTTCCTGCAAAATTCTACCACCGGCAGTTACGGTTACCGACCCCGGGGGAAGGTTGAACCCAATTGGAATCCCCTCCACTTCAGCCGATTTATACCTTCCTTTTAACTGAAATTTATTTTTGTCTGCCTCTTCCTGCTCCGCCTGTATTTTGGTAGTTCTATACATCGCCCTGAAGACATATCTCTGCTGATTCTCATTCCAGGTTTCTGGAATATCGTAATCTTCTATTCCGCTATTGGGCGTCTCATCCAGTTTCCTGAATAAATGACTACCAAAAGGTTCTACTGTTGTAAATATGATATTCCCGTTCTGAGGATCGATGGTCATTTGAGGAACATAATCAAAAAAGCCATCTCCACCATTGATCGGGTCGCCGTTCACATTCAGATTATCCAGATTAAAAACACGAAGTAATGGAGTCTCCAGAACATCATCTGGAAATGTAGTACCTTCAACGGGTCTTATATAGTTAAGCGGCTGCGGATCTGTATAAAGAATATTCATTCTGAAATCCTGTCGCTCCAACTGGTATGCACCCAGGCTGTAAATGTTCTTCATCATAAGATCCCAGATAGGCTCATTTACATTAACAACCGTACTTCTTAACAGCTTAACCACCAGGTTCTGGCTCGCCCTGGTATTGGTGCCGGTATTGGAATTTTGATTTTGGTTATCATTGATGGCATTCACCCCATCATTCGCAAATTCTCCTACCTGGTATACCTCACCATTAATAGTATATTGAAAAGCTACCCCAAGGACCTCATCGTTACTTAAACGCTGGTTCAGGGTTATATATCCTAACTGTGTATTTACGGTAAATTCAGAAGGTTTTAATTGCCTGGCATTTTCCAGTTTGGCATAATCTGTACCTTCAGAAACGGTCACTCCTCCAAAACCCTGGTCTACGGTTGAAATATCACGAATAGCTGGAGTAAGCAAAGATTGAGCAGGACCAGTGATCCCAAAAGGATTGAAATCATTATTCAGGTTATCTGGAAAAGCTCCGGGTGGTTGATTGAAAAATCCCGCCGGTGGGTTATCCAGTCCTATATTCCCCTGGATATTGGTTTCCCCAAGATCCTGAATTGCCACAATATTTCTTGTATCCTGGATATTCTGAACATTATTGGTACGGTTGGTAACCCAAACCTGAATTCGCTTCACCTGGATATTGGTATTTATGAAAGGATAGTTCTCCAGGGCCTTGTCGTAGGTGTCACGGAAATAATGCGCGAGGAAAAAATGTTTATCCTGGTCATAATCCAGGGCAAATTTTTCAAAATCCTCCACGGTAGCTCCTCCTTCAACATTTACGGTCCTTCTTTCTGATCGCTGCTCAGAAAAAACACCGGTAATCCTGGTCTTCCCGAACTGAAGCTCTGTTTTAAACCCAAATAAGGACTGAGCTCCCTGGATAAGGGAATTATTAAGCGCCATATTCACATTACCTACCTCGATCTTTTGAACAATATCATCCTCATTGGGAGTATATTCAAGTTTTAACTGGTTTTGAAAATCGAAAGTAGATTCTGTATCATAATTGGCGATGATCTGCAGACGTTCACCTACCTGCCCCAATAAGCTAAGACTTATACGCTGGTCAAAATCGAAGGAATAATTTCGCCTGTTCCTGGGAGACAGGGCGGGATTATCCTGTTTGGTATATAATAACCCCAGGTCCATTTCTACTGAACCCTGTGGTACTATATTGATCTCTGAACCTCCAAAAATGGTTTCAAAGAAATTACTATTCACATAAAAATCTGGCAATAAATCTTTCTGAATATCCTCTGCTCCCTCTTTTCTACCGGAAAGGGCATCATTCTTCAGTTTAAAATAATTACGCATCTCCTCCTGAAGAATAAGATCTTCAAATTCCTGAGGAGTGAGCACCAGAGGCAGTCCCAAATTTATTTCACCCAGGTTTTGTTTGTAGAAATAACGGTTAAGAACAGGATCGTATTCGTATTTAGAGATGATACTTTCTGGGTCCGGGAGATCTATTTCGCCGAGGACATATCCTGTTGCCGTGGTATCCTGAGGCGTCTCCTGCGCCAATGAATCCACTGAAAACACCAGTATCATCAGGCAGGTAAGATATACCGGTACAGACAATTTCAAGTAATTGTTCCTCAATTTACTTATAGCTTTTTAAGAGCCAGTTTGATTATAGCTTCAACGGTGGAATCAGGATCTTCTTTAAGGATCTTTTCAACAACTTTGCCGGCCTGGCGCCTGTTATATCCCAAGATCTCTAATGCTGATAACGCTTCTTCCTTATTTGTATTGTTCTGGGAGATGAAAACTTCATCATCACCAAGGACTTTTAGCACCTTATCTTTAAGGTCTAATATAACTCTTTGAGCTGTCTTTGCACCAATTCCCTTAACGCTCTGAATAGTTGGAACATCACCCGTCGCGATCGCATCTATAACCTCTCTTGGCTGAAGGGATGACAACATCATCCTGGCAGTACTGGTCCCAACGCCAGAAACAGAGATAAGCAACTTGAAGATCTCCCTTTCAGACTTTTCAACAAAACCGTATAAGGTGTGAGAATCTTCTTTTACCTGGAGATAAGTAAACAAACTTATAGCTTCAGATTCAGGAATAAGCGAAAATGTATGTAGTGAAATATTTACGGTATATCCAATTCCGTTGCATTCGATAACAACGTAAGTTGGATTTTTTTCAATTAATTGTCCCTTTAAGTGATGGATCATGAAAAAAACTTGTGTTGGAACTCAAATGTAGTAAAATAAAACAAAGGCAGAAATTGACCTTCTGCCTTTTGATTTGAGTGTATTTAATAATTATTTTTTGAGTTTCTTTTCTTTTTCCTGAGCATCTACCACCGCTACCGCAGCCATATTCACCATCTCTTCTACACTGGCACCCAGCTGTAAAATATGCACAGGTTTCTTCATCCCCATCATGATTGGACCAATGGAATCTACATTATTCAATTCCTTGATAAGCTTATAAGTACTGTTAGCAGAATCAAGATCGGGATAAATTAATGTATTTACCTTTTTACCGGCCAGCTTGGAAAATGGGAACTTACCCTGAAGCATTTCCTTGTTCAATGCAAAATCTACCTGCAACTCTCCATCTACACTTAATTCTGGATGGAACCTGTGTAAATAAGATACCGCATCCTTAACCTTTCTTGCTCTTGGATCTTTTGAGGAGCCAAAGTTAGCGTATGAGATCATTGCGATCACTGGCTCCATTCCAAATAGCTGTACCGTTCTAGCGGTCATTTGAGCGATCTTAGCCAGGTCTTTCGCCGGCGGATCGATATTTATAGAGGTATCACTTATAAACAATGGTCCTCTCGAGGTGTTCATCACGTTGGTTGCGGCGACCCTGGTAACGCCTTTTGCCATTCCAATTAGCTCCAGCATAGGTTTAACCACAGTTGGATATGCACGGGAATAACCTGAAAGCAAGGCATCTGCATCGCCTTCGTTCACCATCATCGCTGCGAAATAATTACGTTCGCGCATTAGTTTTTCTGCATCGTATTTGGTGACTCCACTCCTGTGTCTGGTTTCCCAGTATTTATGAGCATAATTCTTGCGATGCTCTTCTTCCTCATCAGATTTTGGATCGATGATCAAAACATCTTCATCCTCAAAATCTATTTCACCCATTAATTCAATGATTACTTCTCTTCTTC
>JBFIMP010000186.1:0-5535 GCA_041611635.1 Christiangramia sp. | reverse complement strand
TAGCCTGCGAAGCATTAAAAAGTTCAATAGCAAGTACCGAGTTTAAATTTTCTACCACTCTTAGCAATTTAGTAGCACTGTTTGCCCCCATACTTACATGATCTTCCTGACCATTAGAGGAAACAATAGAATCTACAGATGCAGGAGTAGACAACTGTTTGTTCTGGCTTACAATACTTGCCGCGGTATATTGCGGGATCATAAACCCGCTATTTAAACCAGGATTCTCAACCAGGAAATTAGGAAGTCCACGTAAACCTGAAACCAGCTGGTAGATCCTTCTTTCAGAAATATTGGCAAGTTCTGAAAGTGCAATGGCGAGATAATCCAGCCCTAAAGCCAGCGGTTGCCCGTGAAAATTACCTCCAGAAATTATCTTATCTGCTTCTATAAAAATATTAGGATTATCTGTTACCGAATTGATCTCGGTTTTAAATGTCTTTCGAACAAAAGTCAGCGTATCTTTCGAAGCTCCGTGAACCTGGGGTATACACCTAAAAGAATACGGGTCCTGCACATTATCTTTCTCAGATTCAGCAATTTCACTTCCTTCCAGGAAATTCCTAATTCTTTCAGCTGTTTTCACCTGTCCTCTATGCGGTCTCACCAGATGCACCAGTTCATCATATGGAGACAGATTACAATCAAATGCATCCACTGAAATTGCCCCGATAAGATCTGCCATATAAGACAGTTTATAGGCTTTCAACAAAGCATAAACTCCGTGAGCGCTCATGAACTGAGTCCCATTTAATAAAGCTAAGCCTTCTTTGCTTTGAAGCTTTATAGGTTCCCAATTCATTTTTTTAAGTAATTCTTCACCAGAGATCACAGTATCTTCAAGGTAGACTTCCCCGTCACCTATTAAAGGTAAGGCCAGGTGCGCCAGTGGAGCAAGGTCACCGGAGGCTCCCAACGACCCCTGTTCATAAATTACCGGCAAAATATCATTATTATAAAGTTCGATGAGGCGTTCCACAGTTTCTAAAGCAACTCCCGAATTCCCGTAACTTAGAGACTGTATCTTCAACAAAAGCATTAACTTAATTACCGGTTTTGAAACCTTATCCCCGGTACCGCAGGCATGAGACCTCACCAGGTTCTCCTGTAGTTCTGTAAGTTTCTCTGCAGTGATCTTAACATTACAAAGAGCACCAAACCCTGTATTTATGCCATAAACTGGTCTGTCACTCTCCTTGATCTTATTATTAAGATATTCCCTTGACTTAATTATATTCAACCTGGACTCATCACTAAGCGCTAGTTTTTTCTCGCTCTTTAAAATATCATGAATTACCTCAAGATCTATAACTGCGGAACTTATGTAGTGATGATTTTGCATTTTAAAAAAATAGGTTTATGGATTGCAAAAATCTTACTTCGGGAATAAGATTCCAAATAAATAGACTTTTATATCTCAAAAATTTGAACAATTGTTAATTCTATTCAGAATCTTTCATTTCGCTATGAAAAAGATCTTTTATCGCCTTTCCAATATTTTGGGCGATATCACCTGCAAGGACACTTTCGTAACCCAATTCATTCGCCGCCAAATCTCCAGATCTCCCATGTAAATAAACCCCCACGATCGCTGCCGTCAATGATTCGTAGGATTGACCTATCAAAGAAGTGATGACTCCAGAAAGAACATCTCCACTACCCGCAGTAGCCATGCCGGGATTCCCGGAATTATTAATATAGATCTCATCTCCTTTTATCGTAAAACTATGTGCACCTTTGATCACAAGAATCACATCATATTTTTTACTAAAATTTTTAGCCTTTTCCAGTTTATCAAAATCGCCCTGCCACTCCCCGATCAATCTTTTCAACTCACCGGGGTGCGGAGTGAGCACCGAGTTCTTTGGCAAAAGATCCAATAATCTTTTATTACTGGACAGGATATTAAGTCCATCGGCGTCGATCACTATCGGTTTTTTTACGGAATTCAGAAGAGCCTCAAGAGCGCCAACAGTTTTCTGTGAGGTCCCTGCTCCCATTCCAAAGCACACCACATCTGCTTCAAAATCTTCGGGATAGGCAGTTATTTGTTCACTATCCTTATCTGTAAGCACCATTGCTTCAGGCAAGCCAGTTTGGACAATATTGTAGCCGCATTCTGGAATATAAAGACTGCACAGTCCACTACCTGTTTTTAAAGCGGCCGTGGCCGTTAGTAAAACACTGCCAATTTTCCCATAGCTTCCACCAACAATCAAGGCATGGCCATAATCTCCTTTATGAGAATTGGTTTTTCTTGGTTGGTATAAATTTGCAGCTTCAACTTTTTCGATGAGATGAATACGGGAACTAACTTCAGCCAGAAACTTCCTATCCAAACCAATATCCAGCACCTGGAGATCGCCAACATAATCCATGGTTTCCGGCAAAAAGAAAACAAGTTTTGGAGCCTGGAAACTCAAAGTAAAATCTGCTTCTATTACCGCTGCATCACTAACGGGAGCTTGATCTGAAAATAATCCACTAGGCATATCTATTGCCAGGGTAAAAGCTTTTGAATCGTTGATGGATCTCACCAGTTTTGCCACCCAACCTTCTATTGGCCTGTTTAAGCCTATACCGAACATGGCATCAATCACAAAATCACCGGTGTTTATTTCAGGGAAATTATCTTCTCCTTTTATTAACTGCGGCCAGACCTTAGTAATACTTTTCAGTTTTTTATAATTGGCGAGGAAATCATCAGACCTTTTATCACTGTAATTAACCACATAAACAGTGACATGGTACCCATGCTGGATAAGATGTCTTGCTATCACGAGCCCGTCTCCTCCATTATTCCCTATTCCACAAAAGACCTTAATTGGTATTGGAGCACCGTTAAGTCGATTATGTATCTCATTAAAAACCAGGGTGGCGGCACGCTCCATTAATTCTTCTGAAGTTATGTTTTGTTTCTCGATAGTTATTTTATCTGCTTCAGAAAGCTGTTCTGCGGTAAGTATTTTCATAAAAATGTCATTCTAAATCTATTCTCCAGATAAACTTAAGAATACATATTAAATATAAATCCATAAAAAGCCCAAATAAATATTGTATTCTTCCCGAATTGAATAAATTTGCGCAAATTTTTGAGAATAATGAAAGAAATAGCCCTGGCTGAAAAGCATAAAGAATTAAACGCCAAAATGGTTCCATTTGCCGGTTTCAACATGCCCGTATCCTACGAAGGTGTGAATATTGAACATGAAACAGTAAGAAAGAATCTTGGGGTATTTGACGTTTCTCACATGGGTGAATTTCTAATTTCTGGGGAACACGCACTGGACCTGATTCAGAAGATCAGCTCTAATGACGCATCGAAACTTGTAGACGGCAAGGCTCAGTATTCCTGTATGCCAAATCAAGATGGAGGAATCGTAGACGATCTAATCATTTATCGCTTAGAGGCTGAAAAATATCTTCTGGTAGTAAATGCTTCGAATATAGAAAAAGACTGGAACTGGATCGCACATCACAACACTATGGATGCCACCATGCGTGATCTTAGTGACGAAATGTCTCTTTTAGCTATCCAGGGTCCAAAAGCGGCTGAAGCTATGCAGTCCCTTACAGACATCGATCTTTCCAACATGAAGTTCTATACATTTGAAATAGGCAAATTCGCAGATGTTGAAAAAGTGGTTGTTTCGGCAACCGGATATACAGGTAGTGGTGGATTTGAGATTTATTTCAAAAATGAAGATGCAGAGCAGATCTGGGATGCAGTACTAAAAGCCGGAAAAGATTTTGGGATTAAGCCAATTGGGCTGGCTGCAAGAGATACCTTGCGACTGGAAATGGGTTATTGCCTTTACGGTAACGATATAGATGACACTACTTCGCCAATAGAGGCTGGTCTTGGCTGGATCACCAAATTTACTAAAGACTTCATTAATAGTGAAGAACTAAAAAAGCAGAAAGAAAACGGACCTAAGCGAAAATTAGTTGCTTTTGAACTGGATGAAAGAGGAATTCCTCGTCAGGGTTATGATATCGTAGACGAGAATGGTAAGAAAATTGGAGAGGTAACTTCGGGCACCATGTCCCCTTCCCTTGAAAAAGGAATAGGTATGGGATATGTACCAACTGATATTGCAGGTGTGGGAAATAAAATTTCTATTCAAATACGTAAAAAAGCGGTTTCTGCGACTCAGGTAAAATTGCCCTTTTATAAAGGATAATTTATTTGAAACGAATACTCATTTTAGGAGCAAGTGGATTTATAGGCAATGCCTTGTATAAAGAGCTATGCTCCTACTTTGATACTCATGGTACCTACCATAGTGAGAACGATTTTTTCGAAAGCAACCATCAGTTCCATCAATTTGATATGGACACTGAGAATATCGAAATCCTTCTGGAAAACCTAAAACCTAATGTCATCATATCTTCCTTGAGAGGTGATTTTGATGCCCAGGTAGCCACGCACTTTTCTATTATCAATCATATCCTGAAGTATAATTCGAAACTGATTTTTATAAGTTCGGCTAATGTTTTTGATGCGTTCACCAATTACCCATCCTACGAATACGATAAAACCCTAAGCCAGAGTATATATGGCAGGTTCAAGATCAAGATCGAGAATGCCTTGTTAAGACTGCCTAATCATAATTACAACATTGTAAGATTACCTATGGTTTTTGGCAAGGCTTCACCAAGAATTAAACAAATAAAAACAATCTTAGATCTTGGTGAACCACTTGAAGTCTTCCCTAATGTAGTTATAAACGCTACAGAAATCTTAAAGGTCACCCAGCAATTTCATTACATCATAAACAGGAACAGGCAGGGCGTTTTTCATCTTGGTAGCACAGACCTGATACATCAAAGAGATTTTATAAGTGAAATTTGCATGGAGCTCGGTTACGAAAACCCGCTTTTTAAGAATGTTTACGACTCCAACTACGACAGGTTTCTGGCGGTATTGCCAAAAGACAATAAGCTACCAAAGAATTTACAGATAAGCATAAGCCAGGTAATAGAGGCTTCTACCAAGCTATAGCTGTTAATCTTATAATAAAGACTTCGAATCCTCTTTCTTTTCACGGCTTAATTTCTAACTTTAAAAGGAACCAAAAGATTAAAGTAATGAAAAAACTAAGCGAAGACGAAATTCAGGATAAACTGAAAGACTTTGATGGCTGGACCTACGCCAAAGGTGCCATTCATACTTCCTTTCAGTTTGAAAATTTTAAGGAAGCTTTTACCGTTATGACCAGAATAGCTTTTGAAGCCGAAGCTCAGCAACATCATCCTAACTGGGGAAATGTCTATAATCAATTAGAGATATCCCTGTCTACTCATGATGCAAACGGGGTTACTGAAAAAGATTTCAAACTTGCACGTACTATTGAGAATATAATTGAAGCCACGGGCTGATCTTTATTATATTCAGAAAAATATTAGCTCCTGATTTTACGATGTGAAATAGTAGCTTTTTTTATATTTTTGCCCGAATCAAATTTTATTGAAGCATGGGAAGAGCATTCGAATTTCGAAAAGCACGTAAAATGAAACGCTGGTCTGCAATGG
>JBFIMP010000185.1:0-5628 GCA_041611635.1 Christiangramia sp. | reverse complement strand
TTAAACACCTTCCTTTTAATATAGAACCGGAAAACCTTGAACCTATTTATACCGAAGTAAAGGGATGGAAAGAAGATCTAACTAAAATGAAAGATGCGTCTTCTTTACCAAAGGAATTCAATGATTATGTGGATTTTCTAGAAAAAGAACTTGAAACTCCTATAACTATTGTTTCTGTAGGTCCTGATAGAAAGCAAACGATCACTAGATAATATCAGAAACTTGATATCTAATACAAAGGCTGCCAAATGGCGGCCTTTTTTATTATCTATTAATTAGAAAATTTATAACTGAAAATTAATCGACTTATAGATTGAAGATATCTATATCCTAGCTGGTTCAATTGAATTTTGATACGTTTATTTTATCATAGATCACCAGATCAAGCTAAAACCTGTCTTAAGATTTCATAGCTGTAATTTTCTTACTTTTGAAAAAAATTAAGCTACTTGAAAACATATTTCATTTCATTATTGGTTTTCCTTATTTCCTTACAGGTTTTGGCTCAGAAAAATCAGGAGATCAACTATGATTCAGACCGAACTTTAAAGAACGAAGAGAGATATCCGGGAGCACTTATCCTGAGTAAAGTAGATAACCAGGTTTATTTTGATCATGATGGTATAGAAGTCTGGTGTGATAATGCAGTATTCTATAAGTCTGCCAATTTCTTTAAAGCCTACGGTAACATACGAATGCAACAGGGAGATAGCGTAAGTATGACCAGTAATTATGCAGAATATAACGGAAATACAGAGTTTGCCTTCGCCAGTGGGAATGTAAAAATGAGACGACCGCAAACCACCCTGGAAACCGACAGTCTTTTCTTTGATCGTATCAAACAACAGGCCTATTATCGCAGTGGAGGAAAAGTTACCGATACAGCCAGTGTACTTACCAGTAGGATCGGCCGGTATTATATGGAAGATGATAAATACAGTTTCATTAATAAAGTAGTTGTAAAAAATCCTGAATACACTATTAACTCTGAACAACTGGACTTTTATTCAGAAAGCGGGCACGCCTATTTATACGGCCCCTCCACCATTAAAAGTGAAACCAGTACGGTCTACTGTGAGAGAGGCTTTTATGACACCCGGGCAGATAACGGTTATTTCGTAAAGAAGTCCCAGATAAATTATGATAACCGGATCCTCAAAGGTGATAGTCTATATTTCAACCGGCAGAAAAGTTTTGCTTCTGCCACCAACAATATAAGGGTTATAGATACTATTAATAATAGCCGGGTAACCGGTCATTATGCCGAAGTGTACCGGGATAAGGACTCTGTTTTCATTACAAAAAAGGCATTGGCCGCCAGTTTGCAGGACAGGGATACTCTTTTTATACACAGTGACACCATCATGATTACCGGGAAACCCGAAAAACGTGTTATAAGAGGATATTATAATGTGAGGATCTTTAAAGAAGACAGGCTAGGAGAAAATCCAATGAGCGGTAGAAGCGATTCTATTTTTTCAGATCAAAAATCTGGACTAACAAAACTTATCAATATTAGCAGTAGAGGGAATGGAAAACCGGTTTTATGGTCTGGTGACAATCAAATGTCTGGTGACAGCATTCACCTGCAGAGCAATACAAAAACTGAGCAACTGGATTCATTACTTGTTTTCAACAACGCCTTTTTGATCCAGAAAGATAGCATCGAAGGATATAACCAGCTAAAAGGAAAGGAACTCACTGGTTATTTCACCAATAACAGTCTACATAAGGTGGTCATCGATAAAAATACCGAAACGCTGAATTATATGCGAAATAACGATAACGAGCTCATTGGCATTAATAAGACCCTTTCCAGTTCGGTAGAAATTTTATTCGTAGACCAGCAGATCGAAGATATTTACTATTACAACCAGGTAGATGGCCAGTTAACCCCGGAAGAGGATTTCCCTCCAAATGCACGAAAACTGCAGGGTTTTAACTGGCGTGGAGAAGAGCGAATCCTGAGTAAAGAAGGTCTATTTGAAGGCGAAGCCGAACCAAAGCTCACGAAGATACAGGGAATCGCTTTACCAGATGAGCCTGAAGAATTTTTTGATGAAAGAGAAGAAGACGACCTATTGCTTGATGAAAATTCAAGACTAAAACCCGGTGTTCTAAAGAATAGAAAAACCGACAGCCTGAAATTCAAGAATAAGGTTACAACAGATTCACTGAAGAAAGATATCAAAGAGAACGATAGTTTAAAGAAGACTATTCAACAGAATAAGTAGATTGAAAGAAGATTTTTTAAAATATCAGGCGCAAACCACTCCGCATCCCCTTGCCTTGGAGATCTCTCATGCCAAAGGATCTTATATCACCACCACCGATGGGAAGCAACACCTTGATTTCGTAGCCGGAGTTTCAGCCTGTAGTCTAGGTCACGCACATCCCGCAGTTGTCAGGGCCATTAAGGAGCAGGCAGAAAAATACCTGCACGTCATGGTTTATGGGGAATATGCCCAAAAGCCAGCAGTAGATCTAACCAAACTACTTGCAGAAAATTTACCCGATCCCCTTGAAAAGACCTACCTGGTTAATTCGGGAACTGAAGCGATTGAAGGTGCTATGAAACTTGCAAGAAGAGCTACCGGAAGAAGCGAGATCATCGCCGCCAAAAGCGCCTACCATGGAAATACCATGGGATCTTTAAGTTTAATGGATTTCGAGGAAAGGGTAAAACCTTTCAGGCCCCTGGTTGGAGATATTTCTTTCATAGAATTCAACAACGAGGCCGAGCTTAGCAGCATCACAAACCGCACTGCCGCCGTTATACTTGAAACCATTCAGGGAGGAGCCGGGTTTATAATGCCTGCAAATAATTATCTGCAAAAGGTTAAAAAGAAATGCGAGGAAGTTGGAGCTTTATTGATACTGGATGAAATTCAGCCGGGATTTGGCAGAACTGGTAAACTTTTCGGATTTGAGAACTTCGGGGTGGTTCCAGATATCGTGGTTCTTGGAAAAGGCATGGGAGGAGGTTTACCAATTGGAGCATTTTCAGCTTCAGTAGAGCTAATGGACCTGCTTATGGATAACCCTAAATTAGGACATATTACGACTTTTGGCGGAAATCCTGTGATCGCGGCAGCGGCTTTAGCAACCCTAAAGCAGCTAACCGAAACATCTCTTATTCAGCAAAGCCTGGAAAAGGAAGAATTAATCAGAAAAAACTTACAAAGCCCTCTTATTGAAGAAATTAGAGGGAAAGGTTTAATGCTCGCCTTAATATTAAAATCTGCCGAAATTGCCGATAAACTAGTACTCCAGGCTAAAGAAAAAGAACTAATCCTCTTCTGGTTATTGTTCGAGAAGCGAGCCGTAAGGCTTACTCCACCGCTAACCATCTCGAATGAAGAAATATTGAAAGGTTGTGGCATTATTGTTGACATACTCTCTGAGATTGAGAAGAATGAAGAGGAATGTTAATTATTTTGTTAACAACAATAAACCGTATTTCCTGAATCGCTTTCAATCATTTATAACTTTAGTACAGTAGAAATCCCTAAATCACTCTCTTATGCAATTAAGCCATAACGAAGAAGATAATTTCTCACTTACCCGCTTCGAATCTATGCTTAAGACTAATGATGTTTTATTCTTCGATTCGAATGAGTTTGAAAATATTATCAATCACTACCTGGAAAACGGTAAGATATCTCTTGCTAAAAAGGCGGTGAAGATGGGTCTTGCCCAGCATCCGGCTTCAGTGAACCTTAGATTGTATAAGGTAGAGATCCTTGTCTTTGAAGATAAACTGGACCTTGCAGACGGGATTTTGAATGAGCTTAAAGAATTAGAAACCTCGAATGAGGAAATCTATATTCAAAAAGCACAGATCTATTCTAAAAGGGATATGCATACTGAAGCTATCAAAATGTTGCAGTCTGCCCTGGAGATCACCCTGGAAGATGCCGAGATTTTTTCACTTATCGGGATGGAATACCTTTTCCTGGAAGATTTTGAAAATGCCAAATATAGCTTCATGAAGTGTTTGGAGGCAGATGAGGAAGATTACTCTGCCCTTTACAATATCATGTATTGCTTCGACTTCCTTGAACAAAAGACTGAAGCCATAGATTATTTGAATCTATATCTCAATAAAAATCCGTATTGCGAAGTGGCCTGGCATCAGGTTGGTAAGCAATATTTCGATCTTAAAGAATACAATAAGGCTTTGGCTGCTTTTGATTTTGCTATTATCAGCGATGACAGGTTCGTAGGTGCCTACCTTGAAAAAGGAAAAGTACTCGAAAAACTGAAGCGTTATAACGAAGCCATCGAAAATTACAATATCACCCTGGAGCTGGATGATCCAACATCATTTGCTTACCTTAGAATTGGTAAGTGTTTTGAAAAACTGGGTTGCGATGATTTTGCGCTAAAGAATTACAAGCAAACAGTTCATGAAGATCCATTGCTTGATAAAGGCTGGATCGCGATCACCGATTTCTACATCAAGAAACTGAACTTTCAGAAAGCCTTATATTATATCAATAAAGCCATTAATATTGATGAAGAAAATGTTCTTTACTGGAAACGCTACGCTAAGATTAATAGCAGGCTTAATTTCTATGAGGAAGCAGAACAGGGTTATAAGAAAAGTCTGGAACTAGGCAATTATGAGCTGGAAACCTGGATTAGAAGATGTGATATTTTAATTGGTTTGGGTGAATACGAAACTGCGATTAGCAGTATGCTGCAGGCCCTGGAATTCTATCCAAATACTGCCGAGATAGAGTATCGCCTTGCAGGTCTTTTCTTCTGCACCAATAAAGGGGAAAAAGGTTATTTCCACCTGAATAATGCACTAAAAATAGATTCTGAATACTACATCATAATTGAGGAATTATTCCCTAATATTTTTGAGCGTAAAAGTGTAAAACAAATTATAAATTCCTTCGTAAAGCTCTCTTAGTAATTTTGCTACCTTTGGGCGAATTCATAAAAAAAGAAGATGCAACGAAGTTTTTTGGATTACCTGAAGGTCACTTTTAAAGGAATGGCTATGGGTGCTGCAGATGTAGTGCCCGGAGTTTCTGGAGGAACGATCGCTTTTATCTCAGGGATCTATGAAGAATTGATATCTACCATTAGTGGGGTGAATCCTGCCCTGTTTGTTATCTGGAAAGAAGATGGTTTTAAAGCCATGTGGAAGAAACTGAATGGTAATTTTATAATAGCCCTTTTCACCGGTATTCTTATAAGCATCTTTACGGTAATGCGACTTGCCAATTACCTGCTTGAGAATCATCCCATACTTATCTGGTCTTTCTTTTTTGGATTGGTGATCGCCAGTATCTGGTTCGTCGCTAAACAGATTCCTAGGTGGAATTTTAAAATCATCCTGGCACTTCTTATTGGTGCGGCGGTGGCTTTTTATATTGTAAGCCTCCCTCCTCTTTCACCCAATTCCAGTTATCTGTTCTTATTTTTTGCAGGTGCAGTAGCTGTATGTGCGATGATATTACCTGGAATTTCCGGAGCCTTTATCCTGGTGCTTTTAGGAGCCTATAAATCGGTGACCGAAGCGGCACACGATTTTGATATAAAAACACTTGGTTTAGTAGGACTTGGAGCAATATTCGGTTTACTCACCTTCTCTAAGGTTCTAAAATGGCTTTT
>JBFIMP010000184.1:0-5635 GCA_041611635.1 Christiangramia sp. | reverse complement strand
GAATTGAAAGCTATATTCAAGGTAGTTGAAAAGCGGTTCGTTATTCTCCTCTTCATGGATGGAGTTTCGCAGCATTTCGGCTAGAAACATGGTCATGGCCTGTTTAACCGGATGAGTATGCAGGCTTTGATAATTCCCGGTAACTTTCGCTTCTTTCAAATATTCTATTTTCCCGGTGCCGCGATGATTGGCAACGATCTCTAGCTGAGTAAGACTCTGGAACATGGAAGCTTTGAATTTTCCTTTTTTAGACTTAAGCACCCCTTTCAGCATATAGGTGCACAGACCATCAGATAAAGTATAAGCTTTCACTATCAGATCTGCCTCCCCATATTTTAAAGCACTAATTATAATAGCTTTGGTTTGGATGAGCATTCAGGAAAATTTGGGGTGAATTTATAAAAAAAGCCGCTTTAAAAAAGCGGCTCTTGGTAATAATATATCTTTTTGATCCTTATACTACACCCTGAGAAAGCATCGCATCGGCAACTTTTACAAAACCTGCAATATTTGCTCCCTTCACGTAGTCTACAAAACCATCTTCATCTTTACCATATTCCACACATTTCTCATGAATATCGTTCATGATCTCGTGTAGTTTTTTATCAACTTCTTCAGCAGTCCAGCTATATCTCATAGAGTTCTGAGACATTTCTAATCCAGAAGTAGCAACACCACCAGCATTAGAAGCTTTTCCTGGAGAGAAAAGAATCTTCTCTTCATGAAATACTGTAATAGCCTCTGGCGTACAAGGCATATTCGCCCCTTCTCCAACACACATACAACCGTTCTTCACTAATGTTTTTGCATCTTCCTCCTCCAGCTCGTTTTGAGTGGCACATGGAAGCGCTACATCACATTTGATTCCCCAAGGAGTTTTTCCTTCATGATATTCAGCTGAAGAATATTCATCAAGATACTCGCTAATTCTTCCTCTCTTCTCGTTCTTCAATTCCATAATGAACTGAAGTTTCTCAGCGTCTATCCCGTCTTTATCATAAATGAAACCTCCAGAATCTGACATGGTAACTACTTTTGCCCCTAACTGGGTAGCTTTTTCAGCAGCATATTGCGCCACATTACCAGCTCCTGAAATTACCACGGTTTTACCCTCAAGATTTTCATCTCTGGTTTTCAGCATATTCTGCGCAAAGTATACGTTACCGTAACCAGTTGCTTCAGGTCTAATTAAAGAACCTCCATAAGAAAGTCCTTTCCCGGTAAGAATACCGGTAAATTCATTTTGAATTCTTTTGTACTGACCAAATAGATAACCAATCTCACGACCACCAACGCCAATATCCCCTGCAGGAACATCACAGTTCGCACCAATATGTCTTTGAAGTTCTGTCATAAAACTCTGGCAGAATTTCATCACTTCGTTATCTGACTTTCCTTTAGGATCGAAATCTGATCCTCCCTTACCGCCACCCATAGGCAGGGTAGTAAGACTGTTCTTAAACACCTGCTCAAAAGCAAGGAATTTAAGGATACTAAGGTTTACTGAAGGGTGAAAGCGCAAACCTCCTTTGTAAGGTCCAATCGCCGAATTCATCTGGATTCGAAAACCACGGTTCACCTGTATCTCCCCTTTATCGTCCAACCAAGGCACTCTGAACATCACGACCCTCTCTGGTTCTACCATGCGTTCGAGAAGCATTTTGTTCTGGTATTTTTTATTCTTTTCTATAAAAGGAATTACCGTTTCTGCAACTTCATGAACCGCTTGCATAAATTCTGGTTCATTCTGGTTTCTGGTTGACACCTTTTCCAGGAAATTTTTGATATTTTTTTCCATAATGACTGGCGCTGTTATTGAATTATAAAAATTAGGTCAAAATTATGCAGCAAATATAAATATTCTATAATGATTAAAAGTTTCATTTTATCATTTGATATAAAATTAACTTTTATATTAAACAGCCCTATATTAGCCAGCTTAAATAAAATTACGATATTGTATTTTGCTATATTTGCCTATACCGCTAGTCAACTCTCATGATTAAAACCAGAGCAATAATTATTATTACTTTGCTTATCTCGCTTTGGTCGGGAAAGAGTTATAGTCAATTATATGTCTCCCATGAAGTAGGAGTTATTACCGGTCCTGCCGGCTTCTTTACAGATTATGGCGAAAGATGGAATGTTAGGAACAACCTTGAAAATGATGGTTTTGGAGTTGGCCTGGTATATTACGCTAACCTGGCATATAAGCCCTATTGCAATTGCAAACCCACGAAACTATTTTTTAGAAAACACTTTAGAATTCGTGCCGAGATCGACTATCTGCGGTCTAAATTAGACCATTTTGGACCTGTATCTTCTAAAGACAATGAAGGCGGCAGACAATTAAGAGCGATGCATGGTAGTACCGAACTCTACCAGGGCGGCCTGGCGCTGGAGTATCATTTCTTTGGAATTAAGGAAGCCAGGGATTTTGCTGTTCTTTTTGCTCCTTTCATAAGCCTTGGCGCAAATTATGTTTATTACAGTCCCGATGCTTATTCAGACCTAGGCCCTCTAGACAACCCGAAAGTACTGTTCAATGCATTTGAAGACGGTATTTTCCTTGAAAGCGGTAGCACCTTCTCCATAAGCGGCAGTGCCGGAGTAAGGTACAGGCTGGGCAGGCAGAATGACCTGCAACTGGAAGCCAGGGCCATTTATTTTGATTCAGATAAAATAGATGGGCTGGATGTACAGGGGCCACAGAACAAATTCAATGATTTTGTACTCTGGTTCAACCTGGGCTATATACTATATCTTAATTAAATTGAAGGGAGTTCGGCAGCTTTGATCACCTTTCCTCCTTTTCTCAAAATATCTATCCTGGCTTTTTCATAATCATCCTTATTCAATGCTCTGGTTGCATCTTCAATCAAAATAGATTTAAATCCCTCCCCCAAAGCGTCTATGATCGAAAAATAAACACAATATTCCGCTGCCAGGCCGGCAAAATAAAGTTCTTCAACTTCCTTTTCTTTGAGGTATCCGCTTAGACCGGTAGATTTTAAATGTGCATTATCGTAAAAGCCACTATAACTATCTATTTTCTTATTGGTTCCTTTTCTAAAAATCGCTTCGATCCCTGAAGTATTTAATTCTGGGTGGAACTCTGCTCCCTGAGTATTCTGTATACAGTGCTCCGGCCACATCACCTGCTCCAATCCATCTAACTTTATAAACTCGAACTCATTTTTACCCTTATGTGAGGAAGCGAAACTTGCATGGCCGGCAGGATGCCAATCCTGAGTAGCGAGTACCAGATCAAATTTTTCCTGAAGCTTGTTTACCAGAGGAACTATTTCATTGCCCTGGGGCACGGCAAGTGCACCCCCAGGCATAAAGTCGTTCTGAATATCTATAAGTAAAAGTGCTTTCATTTCAATTTTTGTTTTGAAGACCTAATAAGCCTTTCCCTTTCATCTCTCAATTTTTCGCTAATCCCTATTTTATAGATATGAGGGTTATTAAATCTCTTATATTCTATAGGTAACTCTAAAAGGCGGCTTAAACTATACTCTGAAATCTCTTTAAGACTTCTCTTATCTATAAGCATTTCACCATTTTCCATTACCTTCTTAAGTATAGGTTCCTGATGAAATTTTTCGAGGTTCATGGATTTATAGGGTTCAAAAGGATGAAACATCTCGGTGATCTTTTTCTCTTCGAATAATCCAATAGCATCTGCTCCTATACAATTACCGTGATCATCTTTTATCCTGAAAACCTGCTTTTTATGCGGAAGCGTTACCTTGAAAATACTTTCAGAGATCTTGATCCTGGGTTTATTGCTGGAAAAAGCAAGTTTATACACCCCGTCCAGGGCACCATCAGGATCACCGGTGACAAGGTTGGTCCCAACACCAAAAATGTCTATAGGCGCCTGCTGCTCCAGCAAACTTTTTATCACGTGTTCATCCAGTTGATTAGAGGCAGCAATCTTTACATACCCTAGTCCAGCTTCATCAAGTAGTTTTCTACTTTCTTTAGCGAAATAGGAGAGGTCACCACTATCAAGCCTGATAGCGAGTAATTTTTCACCCCTCTCCTCCATTTCTTTGGCCACTTTAATCGCGTTGGGTACTCCGCTTTTAAGTGTATTATAGGTATCTACCAACAACACGCAGTTATCTGGCCTTCCAACCGCAAAATCCCGGAAAGCTTCGAGTTCGTCATCATAACTTTGAATAAAGGAATGAGCCATGGTTCCCGAAACCGGGATATCAAAATTCTTACCCGCAAGAACATTACTGGTACCATCAAAACCACCCACTACCGCTGCTCTTGAAGCATAATAGCCTCCCGTTGCCTGTGCTCTTCTAAGTCCGAAATCCAGCAAGGTAGAATCGCCGGCAACCAGTCTAATCCTGCTGGCCTTTGTAGCGATCAGGGTCTGAAAATTAAGCAGATTCAAAAGTACGGTCTCTATGATCTGGGCTTCTATGATATTTCCCTCTACCTGAAGCACCGGCCGCGTTGGAAAGACCACATCCCCTTCACTGGCAGAGTAAATCTTTCCCTTAAAACGGAAATCACGGAGATATTTTAAAAAATCATCTTCAAAACCCTGTTTTTTAAGAAATTCAAGATCACTTTCATTGAATCTTAACCCTGAAATTACTTCCAGCAGGTTTTCCAACCCCGAGAATATCGCGTAACCTCCATTATAGGGAATTTTTCTAAAGTAATAGTCGAATATCGCGTTGTGATCTTTTTGACCTTTTTTAAAGTAGACCTGCGCCATGGAAAGTTGGTACTGATCTGTATAGGTAGCAGAAAAATTATTCATGGATGTTTGATTGGTTAGCTATCGCTTATCTCCTTTAGCTTAGCCTCATATAGCCGGAGATCTTCATCATTGTAAACCACAAATTTAATCTTTTTAAGATGCTCAAGTTGCGGCAATTCTGCTAAAACTGTATTAAAAACGACCTCTACCGCAAGATTTGAAGGGTATCCAAAAATACCGGTTGAGATAGCAGGAAAGCCTATGGAATCTAACCGCTCTCTATCAGCTAAACGCAAACTGTTCCTGTAACAAGAGGCCAGAAGTTCCTTTTCAGGCTTATCCCGACCATACACGGGACCAAGACAATGTATTATTTTTCTATTGGGGAGATCAAAGGCGTTGGTAAGCACTGCCTCTCCGGGATATATTGGAGCAAGAGATTTACATTCCCTGTAAAGTCCGGGACCGGCCTTATGGTGTATCGCACCCGCAACTCCGCCGCCCGGGGCCAATTGAGCATTGGCAGCATTCACTACAACATCAAGCTCAGGCTGATTTGTGATATCGCCTTTAGAAACCTCTAACTGAATATTTTGATCATTGTAAACCATCATTTTAAGCTATAATTTACGCAATATTCAAAACAGGGAAAAATACGATATGGTATTGGCTTTTCAGATCCTCGAATTTGCCGATCTGCTATATCTTTCCATCTATAGACTCCATTAATTTTGACCCCGTCAATTCACTGGTATAAGCATTCTGGATGCACAGAAATTCTTCTGGAGAAATTACATATCACAACGGGTAAATCTGGATATTATAATAAAAACTATAATAAGGTTCTAAGCAAATTCAGTGATGCACACTAAAAGATATAATTACTAAAATGAAGGTGATGAG
>JBFIMP010000183.1:0-5666 GCA_041611635.1 Christiangramia sp. | reverse complement strand
GCGGCCTGGGCTCCATATACACCCTTACCCATTTCTATACTATTAAGATAGACTTCCAGTATCCTTTCCTTGCTCCAGATCATTTCGATGAGAAAAGTGAAATAGGCTTCCATTCCTTTCCTGAACCAGGTTCTCCCGGGCCAAAGAAATACATTTTTAGCGGTTTGTTGTGAGATGGTGGAGGCACCACGAATCTTTCTACCTGAACGGTTATCCTCCATCGCTTTCTGGATGGCTTCAAAATCAAAACCACTATGCTTTTCAAAATTCTGGTCCTCACTGGCAATAACTGCCAGCTGTAAGTGTCTTGAAATTTCATCTATGGGTACCCATTCATGCTCTATAGGCTCTTCAGGGTTTTCGAAATATCGTATCGCCATCAGGGGGGTAAATGGAACCGGAACGAACTTATAGACTACCACCATAAGAATGCTGAATAGAAAAAGACCCAGCAGGATCTTGAAAATAAATTTGAAAAATCTTTTTATCATGATCTCAAGGCTAGCTCTGCGATTTCCTTTCCTACCAAGCTACCAATGGCAATCCCCATTCCGCCAAGGCGCACACCGCAATAAACATTTTTAGATAATTCTTTTACAATTGGTTTTTTCTGCGCTCCAACTCCCATGATGCCGCTCCAGGATTGCTGAACTTCAAATTCGGTTTCTGGCAGGATACAGTTTTCGAGCAGTTCTTGTAGTTTATCCTGGATCAGGTTAG
This sequence comes from Christiangramia sp., assembly GCA_041611635.1. Lineage (GTDB taxonomy): Bacteria > Bacteroidota > Bacteroidia > Flavobacteriales > Flavobacteriaceae > Christiangramia. The sequence continues at coordinate 4,946 of JBFIMP010000183.1, read as the reverse complement.
TCAATCCAGTCTCGTCTGTTTCTTCGGTTTTAAAATCAAGGTTCCTTCCACCACCAAATAAAACTCTGTCCCCAATATTACGGAAATAATAATAACCCCTGTCCAGATGAAAAGTACCTTTAAAAGGAATATTCTTTATTGGCTTAGTAACCAGCACCTGGGCCCTGGCTGGTTTCACGTCTTCGATACCCAATCTGGATGCGAAGCCATTGGTAGCGATGATCAGTTTTTTGACTTCAAGACCAAAGCCTGAAGTTTGAACACTTACTCCAGATGCGAATTGCTCAAAAGATCTTAGCTCAACGCCATTGAGAATCCGGATATCCTTCTTTATAGCCTTTTTCACCAAAGCGGTCATCATTTTCCCGGTATCTATCTGTCCTTCGAATTTATTGAAGATCAGTTTAGGCTGAATTTTTTTAAACCCGAAATCATTTTCAGCAATTTCGAATACATCTTTCTGGAATACCCCTCTTAAAAGATCATTGATCTCTGGGATCCTGTCAAGACATTCCTCGTAAAGTTCTTTATCGGCTTCAGTAAAAAGCTCATATCCTCCTTTCTCCTGGTAATCGATAATACTATCCCCTAGATTATTTCGAAGTAATTCCAGGCCTGTTTTACGCTTTTCACACAACTGCAACACTTCCTGAACCGAATGTGTTTTAAGATCATCCAGGATCTCTGAAATACTCCCAAAACAAGCGAATCCTGCATTCTTGGTACTGGCACCTTCAGGTAACATCCCTTTTTCCAGAATGAGCACCTTAGCGTCAGGTTCAGATTCCTTGAGTTGCAAAGCACAATTGAGTCCGGTAATGCCACTGCCAACAATACAATAATCGATATTAGAAAACCAGGAATCGGTTTCCCAGAAAGAAAAATTCATAGGTTAGTATTTCTACGGCTGAAATTACAAAATATCGGACATAAAAAACCCCGGTGGTACCGGGGTTTTAATTTGTGTTTACTATTCCTGAGGCTTCATCTTGAAATCCTCCATGAATTTTGTAGTATAATTACCTTCTACATAATCTGGATGATCCATCAACTGCCTGTGAAAAGGTATCGTTGTCTTAATTCCTTCGATAACAAACTCATCCAAAGCTCGCTTCATCTTATTGATCGCTTCTTCCCTGGTTTGAGCAGTAGTGATTAGTTTAGCGATCATTGAGTCATAGTTTGGCGGAATGGTATAGCCACTGTAAACGTGGGTATCTATACGAATTCCATGTCCTCCCGGTGCATGTAGATTCGTGATCTTACCTGGAGAAGGACGAAAGTTATGGTATGGATCTTCTGCATTGATCCTGCACTCTATAGAATGCAATTGCGGGAAATAGTTCTTTCCTGAAATTGGCACACCTGCCGCTACAAGAATCTGCTCACGAATAAGGTCATAATCTATTACCTGCTCGGTAATTGGATGCTCCACCTGTATACGTGTGTTCATTTCCATGAAGTAAAAATTCCTATGTTTGTCAACCAGGAATTCAACCGTACCGGCACCTTCATATTTAATATATTCTGCTGCCTTAACCGCTGCGTCTCCCATTTTCTTACGCAGGGTATCGGTCATGAATGGAGATGGAGTTTCTTCTGTTAACTTCTGGTGACGACGTTGTACCGAACAATCCCTTTCAGAAAGGTGACAGGCTTTACCGCTACTGTCTCCAACGATCTGGATCTCGATATGGCGTGGCTCTTCGATAAGCTTCTCCATATACATTCCATCATTACCAAAAGAGGCATCTGCTTCTTTTCTGGCAGATTCCCAGGCTGGTTCAAGGTCTTCTTCCTTCCAAACGGCACGCATTCCTTTACCACCACCACCGGCAGTAGCTTTTAGCATTACCGGAAAGCCGATATCCTTGGCCAGCTTCATGCATTCTTTAAAATCCTTTATAATTCCCTCTGATCCCGGAACACAAGGAACGCCGGCAGCTCTCATCGTAGCCTTAGCAGTCGCCTTATCTCCCATTTTACTAATCATATCTGGAGATGCACCGATGAATTTGATATCGTGCTCTTCACAGATCTTAGAGAATTTGGCATTTTCAGATAAAAATCCGTATCCCGGATGTATAGCATCAGCATTGGTAATTTCTGCTGCTGCAATGATATTTGATATTTTTAGATAAGAAAGGTTACTCGGTGCAGGTCCAATACAAACGGCCTCATCGGCAAATCTTACATGAAGACTTTCAGCGTCTGCGGTAGAGTATACTGCAACCGTCTTTATACCCATTTCTTTACAGGTTCGGATAACACGCAATGCGATCTCCCCTCTGTTGGCAATCAATATTTTTTTAAACATACCTAGTTGCTTTTAAAGTTCTGAAGCCCAAATATGGGCTTACAGTTGTTAAAACGGGTAGTAAATTATGACGGATCAACTAAAAATAAAGGCTGGTCAAATTCTACCGGAGAAGAATCTTCAACCAATACTTTTACGATCTTTCCTGAAACTTCACTTTCAATCTCGTTGAAAAGTTTCATCGCCTCGATAATACAAAGCACATCTCCTTCTTTAATAGTATCTCCTACTTCAGCAAAAGTTGGCTTATCTGGAGAAGGCTTTCTATAGAAAGTACCTATAATTGGAGATTTCACAGTGATATATTTAGACTCATCATCGCCAGAATCTTTTGATTCTTTTTGCGGAGCAGGGCTTTCCTGAGGAGCAGGTGCTTGTTGCTGCTGCGGTTGCTGAGCCGGCATTTGCTGCTGTGGCATATGCTGTGGAACCTGTTGTACTATGGTAGTTTCTTTTTCGTCTGAACCTGTTCTAATAGTGATTTTTACATCACCAGTTTCAAGTTTCACCTCGCTTGCGCCAGATTTGGCAACAAATTTAATCAGGTTCTGAATTTCCTTTAAATCCATAATAATTGGTGTTGGTTTTTATGAGTTATAAGCCCATGTAAGGTAAGCAGCTCCCCATGTGAAGCCACCTCCAAAAGAGGCAAATATTAAATTATCTCCTTTTTTAAAGTTTTTTTCGTAATCGCTAAGCAATAAAGGTAAGGTAGCCGAAGTGGTATTACCATATCTCTGGATGTTCATTAAGACTTTATTTTCGTCATTAAGTCCCATCCTGTTTGCTGTCGCATCTATAATTCGCTTGTTAGCCTGGTGAGCAACCAGCCAGTTTACATCTTCATTAGAAAGATCATTTCTTTTCATGATCTGTTCACTAACACCGGCCATGTTGGAAACGGCAAATTTAAATACGGTCTTCCCGTCCTGCTGCACGAAGTGTAGCTTTCTTGCTACAGTTTCTTCGGTTGGCGGCTTAAGAGAGCCCCCAGCTTCGATCTTTAAAGATTCTCTCCCAATGGAATCGCTTCTTAATATTTCATCCTGAAGCCCAAGGCCTTCATAATTAGGTTCCATCAATACTGCACCAGCACCATCTCCAAAGATGATACAGGTAGTACGATCCTGATAATCAATAATAGAAGACATCTTATCTGCCCCTATTAATAAAACTTTTTTATACCTCCCGGCTTCGATATAAGCCGCCGCAGTAGACATTCCATATAAAAAACTGGAACATGCTGCCTGCAGGTCATAAGAAAAGGCGTTCGTAGCGCCTATCTGGGTAGCCACATGCACACCGGTAGATGCCACGGGCATATCTGGTGTGGCCGTAGCCATAATAACAAGATCTATTTCTTTGGGGTCCAGGTTGGTTTTGCGAAGTATATCTTTTGCTGCCTGGATGGCTAAATATGAAGTTCCTTTGTTAGGGTCTTTAAGAATATGCCTTTCCTTAATTCCAGTCCTGGTGGTGATCCATTCATCGTTCGTATCCACCATTTCTTCCAACATCTTGTTGGTTAAAACATCCTCAGGCACGTATGCACCTACAGCCGTGATCGCTGCCGTGATTTTACTCATAAATTTGGATTTAATTCACCCTTCACCAGCCTACTATTTGAATTCTCCATAAATAGAAAATTACTAAATTTAATTATAACCGGCGTGCAAATTAAGGTCTTTTTGGGACTTAATCAACTAAAAACAAAAAACTCCCACTATGTGAGAGTTCCTGTAATTTTTTGAAGCTCTAGGTATTGACTAAGCCTCTACTTCTTCAGTATTATCAATTAATACCTGACCACGGTAATAAAGTTTACCTTCGTGCCAGTGAGCTCTGTGATATAGGTGTGCTTCACCTGTTACAGAATCTACAGCCACTTTTGGAGCTGAAGCTTTATAATGTGTTCTTCTTTTATCTCTTCTGGTTTTCGAGATTTTTCTCTTTGGATGTGCCATGGCTTCCTATTAATTATTCGTTTAATAAATTTTTTAATTTGTCCCAGCGAGGATCTATATCATCCTCATTTTTCTTTTTCTGATTTTTCAAACTAAGTTCTTCTAGCTTGTCAAGTACTTCAGATTTCAATGTGCCGTCTTCCACTCCCGGATGTATCCTCTTTTGAGGCACCGAAAGTACGACCAACTCATATATGTATTGCTGAATATTCACCTCGTAATCGCCATGTGGCAGAATAAGCAAATCTTCATCTTCATTATTGAATTCATCACCAAACTTGATCACCAAGAACAACTCGCTATTTATTGGCTGATCGTAAGGCTCATTAGTAAGATCGCAATTAACATTCACTGTCCCTGTTGCTCTGAAGGTAAGCTCCATCATGGTGCTTTTCTTTTCGAACAACAAATCGATCTTTACATCGGCTTTATTGAATTCCTCGTACTCAAAATATTCAAAGAACCTGTTATCTAACTCATACTCAAACTGGTGCTTTCCAAGCTTTAATCCCTTAAAAGGAATTGTAAACTCTGCTAAATTCCTCATTTCTCCACAGTTTTGAGTGCCCACGTTTCCGTTAAGGCGGGTGCAAAGATATAAAAATTAATTAATTATGTTCTTTTTATAAACAAATTTCTGTTTATATCTTCCTTCCCTGTTTTTG
>JBFIMP010000182.1:0-5679 GCA_041611635.1 Christiangramia sp. | reverse complement strand
TTATCGTATTCCTCAATAAATTTATATGACATTTTAGTTCTTGTATTTCAGTTTATCAGAAAATAATTTCTTTAATTTAGAGATCTTTGGATCTATAATAAACTGGCAATATGGTTGTTGCCTATGCTGATTATAAAAATCCTGGTGTTCCTGTTCAGCAACATAGAAAGGACCTGCCTCGGTAACTTCAGTTACGATAGGATCAGCAAACGAATTTTCTTTTTCAAGCAGCTGTATAACTTCTTCTGCAGTCCTTCTTTGATCATCATCATGATAAAAAATCCCGCTTCTATATTGGGTTCCCACATCATTTTGTTGCCTATTCAAGGTTGTTGGGTCATGGGTTGCAAAGAATACCAATAACAACTCTTTAAACTTTACAATATTGGGATCATATTCGATTTCTATAGCTTCGGCGTGACCTGTCCTGCCGGTAATTATTTCTCTATAAGCAGGGTTTTTAATGGAGCCGCCGGTAAATCCCGAAACCACCGTTTCTACACCATCTAATCTTTGAAAAACAGCTTCAGTACACCAAAAACATCCTCCAGCTAATGTTGCTTTTTTCAACTTTTTATCTTCCATGTATACAAATATATATTTTTGTTTAACAAAACTAGTCTTTAAGTGAACAAAATGAATTCTGTTTAACTTGATTTTATAGAATTATTTTGTTCAGTCCTAATATCGGTAATACATTTACGTGGTTTTAAGAAATAATCTGAATCAATGCCCCTAAACAGAGTTTTACCTTTTTTTCTTATTCTGATCAGTTTTCCACTATTTCCACAGAAAATTCCTCAAAACCGGAAAGTATATCACACTAAAAAAATCACTACCCCACCAAAAATAGACGGACTTTTAAACGAAGATATATGGAATGAGGCAGAGTCTGCAGAGAATTTCGTCATGCTGGAGCCAGGTGATGGCGATCCCATTCCTGCTTCTCACGATACAAGGGTTAAAATTTTATATGACAATACCGCGATCTATATAGCTGTTACCCTGCTGGAAGACGAGCCGGAAAAAGTGATGAGACAGCTTACCCAAAGAGATAATCTAAATCAATCTGAGTTTTTCCAGTTAGACCTTAATACTTATGACGACGGGGAAAACCAGACCCGCTTTATAGTAACCTCTGCCGGCACCCAGGCAGATGCGAGATTGACTGGGAATAATGAGGATTATGGTTATAACGTGGTATGGGAATCTGCCATCTCTCAGGATGAGCATGGATGGTATGTTGAAATGAAGATTCCTTATTTTGCGTTGAGGTTTCCCGAGAAGCCTGTACAGGAATGGGGAATCCAGTTCTCAAGAACGATTACGCATTTAAATTCAACTTATGTCTGGAACTATATAAATAAATCCCTGGGGGAATCATCTCAATATACCGGCTTATTGAAAGGCATTAAGAATATAGACCCACCGGTAAGACTTAGTTTATATCCATATACTTCGGCGGCGTTAGATCATTTTAATTCTAAATCAGATTTCAATTTAAATGCGGGGCTGGACCTCAAATACGGCATAAATGATTCTTTTACGCTTGATATGACCCTCGTGCCTGATTTTGGCCAAACAGCCTATGATGAAGTAGAATTAAACCTTGGACCTTTCGAACAGATATTTGGAGAGAACCGGGCATTTTTTACTGAGGGTACAGAACTTTTTAATAAAGGAGACCTATTCTATTCCCGAAGGGTTGGTAGCACCCCGGTAGGCTTTAACGCCGCACAAACAGACCTGTTAGAAAATGAAGAGATCGTAGATAATCCCGACAAAGCCGACCTGTTAAACGCCTTGAAAATTTCCGGAAGAACAGACAGAGGCCTGGGAATTGGATTTTTTAATGCCATTACAGACAAGGCTGAAGCTGTTTACCGAGATTCTATAACCGGTGAAACCAGGAAAAGGACAACAGAGGCTGTTGCTAATTATAATATCCTGGTGCTGGATCAGCGATTTAATAAGAACAGTTCTATAACCCTCATCAATACCAATGTTAGCAGAAACGGGAATTTCAGAGACGGCAATGTCTCGGGGTTACTCTTTGATGTATATACCAGATCCAATACTTTCAATTTTTCGGGAGAGGCTAAGATGAGCAATGTGAATCTTCCCGGACAGATGAAAACCGGTTTTGCTTCCAATTTCTCTTTCGAAAGAACCAAAGGCAATTTCAGGTATCGTTTTGGTCACGATTTCGCAAATGAGACCTATGACATCAACGACCTCGGGATAAATTTCACCAATAATTACAACAATTTTTCCTGGGGCACCTCTTACCAGATCTTCGAACCTCAGGGGAAATATAATTTTTATAAGATTGGCATTTACGGGCGGCATCTGCGTAGATATAGACCAGATATTACAGTGAACACCGGCTTTGGAGGAGACTTTTTTGCCATGACCAGGAAAAGGTTTGCCTTTGGGGGAGCTTTGGGAGTTAATTCTGAATTTCGCGATTTTTTTGAGCCCAGAGCTGAAAATACTTATGTTACTTATAAGCCTTTTGGCGATATGAATTTCTTTGTTTCTTCAGACTACCGGAAAAAATTCGCCTATGATGTCAGGGTGAATTACGAAGAATATTTCGAATCCTCCCAGAATTATTTCAGAATAAATGTGGAGCCCAGGTTTAGATTCAGTGATAAATTTAACATGATCTATGAATTTCAATACAGTTATCAAAATGACCGGTCCAGCTATGTAACTCAAATTGCAAGGAACATTATTTTTGGTGAACGAGATCAAAAAAGTATTGAAAACTCTATTAATGGAACTTATAATTTTAATACCAAGCAGGGGCTGAACCTTAGTTTTCGAAACTTCTGGTCTACGGCAAGTTTCGCAGAAAATGGATATACGCTACTTGGAAATGAAGGCGAACAGAGCGAGTTCGCATATGAGGTAGATGAAGAAAATAATCCCAATACCAACTTTAATATCTGGAACCTAGATCTTAGTTACCGTTGGCAATTTGCGCCAGGAAGTGAAGCCGTGCTCCTTTACCGAAATTCGATCTTTAATGAAGATAAATTAAGCTCCCTTGGATTCGACGAAAGCCTGGGAAACCTATTCGCAAGACCGGCCAGACATAATTTAAGCCTGCGTATAGTCTATTTCATAGATTATAATAACATAAAGAACTTATTCCAGGGCTAAACTTGGGGAATCTGTCTAATTTGGCTATTTTCGGAGCACTTATTTTTCCTAAATGATAATTGCCAAGAATATCCATAAATACTACGGAGATCTGCATGTGCTGAAATCTGTAGATCTTCATATCAAAAAAAGCGAGATCGTTTCTATAGTGGGAGCTTCTGGCGCCGGAAAGACCACCTTATTGCAGATCCTGGGTACCCTGGACAGCCCCACTAAAAAGAAGAATTCTCAATTAGAAATAAACGGAACCAACATCTACGGACTCAAATCCCGTGAACTTTCTAAATTCAGAAATAAACATATTGGATTTATTTTTCAATTCCACCAGTTGCTTCCTGAATTTACAGCCCTGGAAAATATCTGTATCCCTGCCTTTATTCACAAGACCCCGAGAAAAGACGCTGAAAAAAGAGCCCTGGAATTATTAAGCTTTCTAGGGCTTGAGAACAGGGCTTCTCATAAACCCGGTGAATTAAGTGGTGGTGAACAGCAAAGGATTGCGGTTGCCAGGAGTTTGATAAATAATCCCGCGGTGATCTTTGCTGATGAACCTTCAGGAAATCTTGATAGTGAATCTGCCGAAAATCTTCATAAACTCTTTTTCAGGCTAAGAGATGAATTCGAACAGACCTTCGTAATTGTTACTCATAATGAGGAATTAGCAGACATGGCAGATAGAAAATTAACCATGGTAGATGGAGAGATCATTAATGATTAAATTTACTGGCTGTAGACTCAGCTTCTGGATTGAATAAAGCAACTTGCCATCGTTAATAAATAAGCTACTGCGCCTAATAATGTAAGTACGGTAAATCCAGCTTCAATCGCCAGGATGGTAGCCAGTGAGGTGCTTAAGACGGAAAAACATCCATTTATACCCCAGGCCCAGGACACTTCCTGTTCACTTCTTTCTGATAGATATCGCAAACCTAGAGGAAAAGACATTCCCATAAGAAAAGCAGGAATCCCTATTAGTACAAGTGTATATAAAATCTTAATTCTTATATCTAATCCCATTCCGGCCTTTAGTATCAAGGGTAATACAATTGCATAAAAAAGCAGTATTGCAGCAATCACCAAAGCAATGTTTCGTATAGAAATCAGGCTTATTTTTAATTTTGAAGAATACCAGCTTCCTATTCCTGAAAGGAATAACATAAAACTTATCACGGCTGCTACGGAATATACCGGATTTCCAAGAAATAGAATAAATCGCTGTATAAGTACAATCTCTATGAACATGAAGCCTAGCCCAATCCCGCCAAAATATAAAAGGGTCCAGATTTTATTACTCATTTTTCTCTTCAGGAAAAATAACGGCAAAACTATAAGAAGGATCGCTAATAGAAAAGATTGCAAAAAGGTTACTGCAACAATTAGATAACCGAGTTCAAAAAAGGAAGCCGACTGATCTCCAAAAAGCTTCTGCAAATGACCGAAGTTTTTCCACTTGAGAAATTGGGAAAAATAAGGACGATCATCTCTGGAAGGTCTTATATTAAAATCGTAAGTTTCATAGACTTCACTACGCTCATTAGAAATTAAGCGATCGGTTAATTTAAACAGGTTTTCGTCTTCCAGGATATTAGAGGTGTTCCTTTCGTCTGTCGTTATTCCAGGAAGTAAAAGCGGATCAAATGAAAGACGGTCGCAAAATTTTCTCAGTTTAACAATTTCTCTTTTAGAAAATGCTTTTCTTTTCATTAAATATGTGATGGTATTCCAGCTTCTAATTGCTATAAGGTAATTCTCAGGATCTTCCACTCCTTTTTCACCCAAAGTTTCTGCTATCGTTGCCGTGATCTTTAAAGCATTTCTATATGGATAGTCCATCCATACCGTGATAGTCATAATTCCATTTTCATCCAGGTGATCATATATCTTAGAAAAGCTCTCTGTAGTAAGCAAATATTCTTCCTGAATTGCATTAAGACCGGCGTTGCCGCCAAAAGAACCAATATCTGGGATACTGATAATATCATATAATTCCTTAGTTTCAGACAGAAAAGAACGTCCATCTTTTTGATACAGATTAACATTGTTTCCAAAGTTGGTGGTTTTCGAAGAAAGTTCTGAGAGCAGAGGATTTGGTTCCACATGATCAATTTGAGGTATCTTCCGGAGACTAAAATAGTGTGTCCTTATTCCTGTACCAGCTCCTAGAACCAGTACTTTTTGAGGCTCTATGATCTCCAGAGCGACTGCAGAAGTGGTATAATCAAGGATCTCACTATCTTCCTGAGAAGCTAAAACAGGGCCGGCCCATTCAGCATTACTAAAGAGCGCATCAATTACAGGTACTTCACCGGTATAGGACAAACTAAGTCCTGGAGCATAACGCAATACCGGGGAAGTAATATATTGTATCAAGCCATAAGGACTGTTTTTGGAAGTTTTGATTGTTGTTTCGGGCAGATCAAGGCTTTGGCTAAGACTTTTATATTGGGATATGTTAATATAGATAGGATTTTTTATGGCAAAGAATAATAGTACCAAAGCAATGACGATATT
>JBFIMP010000181.1:0-5686 GCA_041611635.1 Christiangramia sp. | reverse complement strand
TTTTCATTGTGAATATCTTTTATCTTCTGTAAATTCGTTTTGTCTGTCTTTAAAACTGCGTGCAAATATACAAAGCTTTTTAAGTACTGCAAATACTAAATTAAAATAATTTTTAATTGTTTTTATTACCTTTGCCGCCTGGAAAAATTCGATAAACAATGTTCAACAAAAATATCAAGTTAATTTTAGCCGGTCTAATCCTTGCAGCGGCCATCTGGCAATTCATAAAAGGAGAAATTGGAAATGGCATTGCCCTGATTTTATTAGCCGGAATGTTTATATTCCTTTATTTCAAAAATGAAATCATTCTTTTGGCCTTTTTGAGGTTAAGAAAGCAGGATTTTCCAGGAGCCAAGAAATGGCTTGATAAAATAAAAGATCCTGAAAAAGCACTGGTTCAAAAGCAACAGGGTTATTACTGGTATCTTCACGGACTAATGGTTTCTCAAACCAATATCACCCAGGCTGAAAAATTCTTTAAAAGAGCTCTTAAGCTGGGACTTTCTATGGACCATGATCTAGCGATGGCCAAATTAAATCTTGCCGGTATCGCCATGACCAAACGCAGAAAACGCGAGGCGACCATGCTGCTTAACGAAGCTAAAAAGCTTGATAAGCATGGTATGATGAATGACCAGATACGTATGATGAAGGAGCAGATGAAAAAGATCTAGCTCTCCTGATTTATTAACATTTTAAGAACAATTACTTTTTCGCCTAATATATAGGTTATTCAACGATATTTTTTTCTTGTAAGCAGCAGCTGATATACTTTTACTCAAACCAGCCCCAAAAATTACATGAAAAAACTATTATTAGTTTTTCTATTTATTGGCCCTATAGTATTCTCCCAGCAACCGCAGGAGGAAAAGACCTATTTTTCTGAGGCCTTATTTTTCAACCTTTCAGACTATAATAGAAAAGCAGATCTCGCCTATCGTTTCAATGATTATGAAAAAGGGAAGGAACTTTTTGAAAATTTCACTAGCACCCATCTTGAAGGATCCTACATGGACAATTTCAAGTTCAGAAATTTAAATAAGAAGGAGGTTTCACTTTATGATTATAAAAAACCGGTCTTTCTAATCACCTATGCATCCTGGTGTGTGCCCAGTAAAGGGGAAATACCTGCACTTAACGATTTAGCTAAGCAATACAGGGATAAGGTAGATTTTGTAGTATTGTTCTGGGACAAACACGATAAAGTAAAAGAGCTTGCCGAGAATTTCTCATCTCATATCTCTATAGTTTATGTGGATGAAACAAAGAACAATGGAGCTTACGTAGTAAAACAATTAAAGCACTCTTTAGGACTGCCTACCTGTTTTCTTATTGCGGGAGATAAAAAGATCATGGATATTAGAAGAAGCGTGTTTCCTCCTCTTCAAACCGAAAAGGAAACCGCTTATCGCGAAAATTATATTGCACTGGAAACTTCAATCTCCAAAAATCTCGTAAAAGGCTACGACGGAATTTATGCAGATAATGTACAGGCAGAATAGATCTTCTTTCTAATTTATTTCAGGATAATTTCCTTTTTCAGGAATATCAATAAAATAAGTCTTTCCAGATGCATTCTTAAGGTGATCATCGCGTAACCATGGATTATGCACCTTTAATATCTTATAATTGATCCCGAACTTAGCAGCGAAATCTGGAAAATCTTTGACCACGGTATCTACCTTTACCTTATTTACGGGGATGTGCTTATACAGGTCTGACTCATCAAAATTAAATCCGTACTTCTCAGGATGATTCATGATTTCCTTTAAAGCAAGAATTCTAAAGACATATCTTCCGGTTTCTTCGCCTAATAAAAGATCATAATAGTCATCTACTTTTTGTCTTTCCAGCTGCTTGTCCACCCCATACTGACCTGCATTATAAGAGGCAGCCGCCAGGGTCCAGGAACCAAATCTTTCCTTGGCCTTTTTCATATAGTCTGCCGCAACCCTTGTAGATTTCTCGATATGATATCTCTCATCCACATTAGAATTTATCTCAAGTCCATAATCTTTTCCTGTACCTTCCATTATCTGCCAGAATCCAACTGCCTTGGCAGGAGAAACTGCCTGGGTAAGACCGCTTTCTATGACGGCAAGGTACTTTAGATCGTCTGGCACCCCTTTTTCTTTCAGAATTGGCTCAATTACAGGAAAGTACTTATGCGCTCTCTTTATCAATAACAGAGCATTGGACTGCCAATAGGTATTCACCAGTAATTCACGATCCATCCTTTCATAGATATCCGGATCTTCTAATGGTACCTTCTCCCCTGCGAAACTAAGACCTTCAGGCATTGGCAGCGCTTTTATATTATATGAATCTGCAACGCTTTTAGTATCATTAATATTCATGGAAGATTCCATTGTATTTACGCTTTCTCCTTGTTGCACTGCATTAATGCTGAAAGCGCAAATCGTTAATAATCCAACAATCAATAATGCACTTTTTAAAATTTTCATAGCTAATTAATTAACTTGTCTTGTGTGTTCTTTCTTTTTCAGTTTTCCGGTACTAATTATAGCAGGCAAATGTTCATTAAACCATTTAAAGCGATTTATAATCATTATGTGAGTACCGCCCTTAACTTCTATGGCATCGCGAATATTTTTAATCGGAAAAACTTCATCGCGGTCACCATGAATATGTATTACCTTTTCATCTGGTATGGAACATTTCCAGTTCACCATATTTTTAATGGCCCAGTTTAGGTATTGTTTATCTGTAATAGATATGTACTGTTTGTATAATCTGGCTCTCTTCTTTAGAAAATCTCCCACAGCGATCTTTTCAAAATAATCAACATAATCTGCAAGACCGGTCGGTATCAATTTAAACAAGCCGGTTTTGGAGGCAAACCTCATTCTGGGCGGTAATTCATCTGTGCATTTTACACTTGAGATAATTATAAGTCTTTCAACATTTGTGTATTTAGCCATTTCCTGCACAATTACCCCGCCAAAAGAAACACCAATAAGTACCGGTTCAGGGTGTTTAACATACCTAAGTAATCTTTTGGCATAATCCTGAAGACTTTCGTCTGCCTCAGGGATCTCCCATTTTAAAGGATGAACTTTAAATTTCTCTTCTGAAAGAGAAATATTTTCAAAGATCGCAAAATCTGCTGCCATTCCCGGCATTAAATATACATGAGTAAGCTCCTGTTCCTGTTTCATTTTAACATGTATATAACAAAGAATGCTGGCATTTAGTTGTAAATTTAACAATCAAAATTACTGCATAATACTTGACTTTCAAATTTACCAAGCCACAAAAAAATGGAAAAAGTATTTCATCCTGCCAATTCGCGGGGTAAGGCCAATTACGGATGGCTAAACGCTAATTTTTCTTTCAGCTTTGCTAATTATTTTGATCCTAAAAAAGTTCAGTTTGGGCTTTTGAGGGTTCTAAATGATGATCATGTAAAGCCTGGAATGGGCTTTGGCACCCACCCTCATGAGAACATGGAAATCATTTCTATTCCTTTAAAGGGCGAAATAAGACATAAAGACTCAATGGATCATACTGCCGTAATTAAAGCCGGCGAGGTACAGGTAATGAGTGCCGGTACCGGAGTGGAACACAGTGAATTTAATTCCTCTAATGAAGAACTTAATATGCTGCAGATCTGGATCTTTCCTGAAAAGAATGGATTGGAACCGAGATATGACCAGAAAAATTTTTCAGCCCTTATGAAAGAAAATCAGCTTATAAATGTGGTTTCTCCACGATCTGATCAATCTGAAAACTCTCTTTTCATAAATCAGCAAGCCTATTTACATCTCGGTGAATTTGATACCGGCAGAAAAATTGAGTATGAATTAAAAAAAGAACAGCACGGGGTTTATGTATTTCTTATAGAAGGAGAAGCCAATATAGCTAACACGTCTTTAGACAAACGTGATGCTATTGGAATTTGGAATACAAATAAGATCTCGATGGAGTTCAAAAAACCCTCAAAGGTGCTTCTTATTGAAGTACCTATGAACTAAAATTTAAAGAAATGAGCAAGGAAGATTTAGTAATTACAGACAATGAGTTTCAAAGGCAATTTGAAACTACCATTAACGGCACTTTAGCTACTATAGAATATTCTCAACAGGAAAGGAAGATATTTCTAACTAAAATGAGAATGCCAGAAGATACAGAACACAGGCAGGAAGACTTTATCATAGCGGTACTTGCTGAAATTAAAGAAAGAAATACCAGCGTGGTACCTACGAGTCCTGAAATTGCCGGTTTTATGCGGAAAAACCGTAGAAAATATAAAGACCTCCTTCCAGTGGGCATGAATATTTAAACTGCCACTGTTGCGGGCACCTCTTCAAATCTTACAAGCCCATCCTCATCTATTTCAGTTAATTTTATTTTCTGAAGAGTATTTACTTTACCCGGATTCCAAGGAGCCTTAACTTTTACGTAGTTCTCTGTAAACCCGTGAATATAGCCTTCCTTATTCTCACCTTCAAAAAGAACCGTAAAGGTTTTCCCTAACTGACTTTCGTAAAAGGCACGTCGCTTTTTAGCTGAAAGACCACGAAGCATTTTACTTCTTTTCTTTCGAACTTTTTGAGAAACCACCCCTTCCATTTCTGCAGCCGGAGTATTATCTCTTTCAGAATATGTGAAAACATGCAGATAGGAAATATCAAGTTCATTCAGGAAATTATATGTTTCCAGGAAATGCTCATCAGTCTCCCCGGGAAATCCAACTATCACATCTACACCTATGCACGCATGTGGCATTACCTCCCTAATTCTTCTAACCCTGTCTACATATAGATCACTCATATATCTTCTACGCATGAGCTTTAAGATCTCATCGCTTCCGCTTTGAAGCGGAATATGAAAATGAGGTACAAATGTTCTGCTTTGGGAAACAAAATCTATGGTCTCGTTCTTAAGTAAATTTGGTTCTATAGAAGAAATTCTTAGCCTCTCTATTCCATCAACTTCATCCAGTGCCTTTACCAAATCCAAAAAGGTATGCTCATGCTTTTTATTTCCAAACTCTCCTTTACCGTAATCCCCTATATTAACACCGGTTAGAACAATCTCTTTAATCCCCTGCTGCGAGATCTCTGCAGCATTATTCAAAACATTCTCAAGCTTATCACTCCTTGAGATCCCACGGGCCAAAGGAATAGTGCAATAAGTACATTTATAATCGCAACCATCCTGAACTTTCAGGAATGCCCGCGTGCGATCACCTATAGAGTAAGACCCCACATAAAAATCGGCCTCATTAATCTCACAGGAATGAACTTCACCATGATCATTTTTACTAAGGTCATTCAGGTAATCTGTGATCTTGAATTTCTCGGTTGCGCCCAAAACAAGGTCCACTCCATCTACTGCCGCCAGTTCTTCAGGCTTCAACTGCGCATAACAACCCACGGCAATTAGAAATGCATCTTCATTTGCCTTTTGCGCCTGTTTTACTATAGTCTTAAAACGCTTATCTGCATTTTCGGTTACAGAGCAGGTGTTTATTACATATATATCTGCCTTTTCAGAAAAATCCACTCTTTGAAACCCTTCATTTTCAAAAGACCTTGCTATAGTTGATGTTTCAGAAAAATTAAGCTTACAACCCAGTGTATAAAATGCGACTTTCTTAGCGTTCATATTCCCTCATTTAAAATCCAATCCCGAGAACGGGGCTGCAAAGATACCAGTTTAA
>JBFIMP010000180.1:0-5760 GCA_041611635.1 Christiangramia sp. | reverse complement strand
ACACTTAGGTAAATTGTATGGTGAAATGCAGTTCTAATGTTGTAATTGCTAAAATCCTGGGAACACTGGTTCTCCTTTGCTTTTCTATGAATAAGTTGTATTTTCGAATCTTTCCCATTTAAAAGTTATATATGTCCCAATTTTGGCTCTACTTCAAGCTTGGTCTGGATCATGTCCTGGACTGGCAGGCATACGACCATGTACTTTTTTTGATCGTGCTCGTTGCTTCCTATGGTTTTAGCACCTGGAAACGAGTTTTGTGGCTGGTGACCTTGTTCACCCTGGGGCATACTCTCGCCCTGTTTCTATCGGTTTATGAGATCGTAAGGGTAGATTCAAATTATGTAGAGTTCCTTATTCCGGTTACAATCCTGGCTACAGCCATTTTTGATATTGCCACCGCAGGAAAGAAGCTTAGAAACACCAATTTCAATATCCTGTATTTCACCACGATTTTCTTCGGACTCATTCACGGGCTTGGCTTTTCCTCATATTTTAAGATGATCGCTGCAGGCTCAGAAAATAAATTTCTGCCGCTTATAGAATTCGCGCTTGGAATAGAGGCCGCCCAGGTGATCGTTGTCCTGGCCGTTATGATCATAGGTTTCTTGTTGCAAAATATTTTTAATGTATCTAAAAGGGACTGGATACTTGTTACCGCATCTATTGTCACCGGAATCGTTCTTCCTATTTTAATCGATAGTTATATGGCACTTTAGTAATTGAATTTTTCAGAAGATTTTTTACTAATAATCCTTTAATTTGCAGTCTATTATTTATTATTAGACCTATTAGTCTTTGCCTATTTCCATGAATAAGAAAAAACAACAAAAATTCGATAAAGCATATTTGAGAATTGCCCGAGAATGGAGTAAATTATCTCATTGTAATAGAAAACAAGTTGGCGCGTTAATTGTTAAGGATAGAATGATCATTTCTGACGGGTATAACGGTACACCTTCCGGATTTGAAAACTTTTGTGAAGATGAAGAAGGTTATACCAAATGGTTTGTTTTACATGCTGAAGCCAATGCGATCCTTAAGGTCGCTGGCTCCACGCAATCATGTAAAGATGCAACTTTGTATATTACCATGTCTCCTTGTAAGGAATGCAGTAAATTGATACACCAATCTGGTATTAGCAGGCTGGTTTATCAAATTGACTATAAAGATAATTCCGGACTGGAATTTTTACAAAAGGCAGGTGTAGAACTTGAGCAGATAAGTGAACTTGAAGATTGAAAGGGAGAAATAAAATATACACACCGCTATTATTAAGCATTGCCTGCGCCATAGGACTTATTCTTGGTGCACGCCTAAATTTTGACCCTTCAGACGAATTTTTTACGGCCAATCCCAAGAAACAAAAATTAAACCGCCTTATAGATTACATAGACTACGAATATGTTGACGATGTGAATACAGATAGCATCGTTGATGTGACGGTGAATAAGATCCTTGAGAACCTGGATCCACACTCGGTCTATATTCCTAAAGAAGAATACGCCAGGGTCACTGAAAATATGCAAGGTGATTTTGTGGGTATAGGAGTAAGTTTTTATAATATCCAGGATACGATTGTGGTGATTAAAGCACTGGAGGGCGGTCCCAGCGAAAAAATAGGAATACGCGGTGGGGATAGAATTCTGTATGCCAACGGTAAGAAACTTTTCAACCTGGATATTAGTGAAGATTCCATCACTACGCAATTGAAGGGAAAAGAAAACACCAGGGTAACCCTGAAGGTTTTAAGGAAAGGCATAAAAGACCTGCTTACTTTTAAGATAAAACGAGGAAAGGTCCCATTGAAGAGCGTGGATGCTTCTTATATGCTAACCGATAAGCTTGGCTATATAAAAATAGACCGCTTTTCTGAAACCACTTATAAAGAATTCAGCCAAGCCATTACAGAATTAAAAGCCAAAGGTGCAAAGGAACTGGCCCTGGATCTAAGGGATAATCCCGGAGGATATTTATCTGAAGCCATCAATATTGCCGACGAATTTATCAAAGATGATAAACTTATCCTTTTTACTAAAAATAAAAGCGGAGCCATCGAAGAGACCTATGCGCAAAGAAAAGGTAACTTTGAGAATGGAAAGGTATACGTGCTTATCAATGAAAATTCTGCTTCGGCCAGCGAAGTTGTAGCCGGGGCCCTGCAGGATAATGACGTAGGCACCATCATTGGCCGCCGCTCCTATGGGAAAGGACTTGTACAACGTGAAATGGAACTTGGCGATGGTAGTGCAGTGCGACTAACCATCGCAAGATATTACACCCCAACCGGAAGATCTATTCAAAAGCCTTATGACAACGGAAATGAATCTTACTTCAACGATTACATGCAGCGATATAAGAATGGTGAATTGAACAGTGAAGACAATATTGAAGTGAACGATTCCCTTAGGTATGTTACACCTGGAGGCAAGGTGGTTTATGGAGGCGGTGGGATTATCCCTGATATTTTTGTGCCAAAAGACACCGATTCTGAAAAGGAAAAACTCACCTTTTTACTTCGCGCCGGCTACATGAGCAGATTCGTATTTTCTATCCTTGAAGAAAACAGGGAATACTATAACTCCATTACCAAAGAAGAGTTCAGGAAAGAGATCGATATCACCGATGAAATGATTATTGATTTTGACAGATATTTACGACAATTGAATATTGGTCTTAAATCTACCAGTGAATCCCACAAACCTCTTTTAAAGAAGTATTTAAAAGCTGAAATTGCTCAGCAATTATTCGGAACGAATGTATTTGAACGATATTTAAATGAAGATGACCGATTAATTGAGAAAGTAATCCAGTTGTCCAATGAAAAATAATATTTTGGACATTACATGCAGAAATTTTTAGAATACTTGTCTGAGATCTGGCCTTTCACACCCTTATTCCTGTTCATAATCGCAGTATGTTTCAGACTTATGGATAACAGCGCCTATTTATTCTTAAGAAAGGAAATTCTAATAAATTCTTCCAACGTATCCCGGAGTGTGCTAAAAGATCAGATAAAAGCTACCAAAGATCCGGAATTCACCAAACAGCTAAAAAGAGCTTTGCTTTTCAGGAATCTTCAGCAAACCTTTATGATCTCGGCCATTATTAGCCTGCCTGTTTGTGTGGCTCTTTTCTATTTATTCTAATTTATCATGTACTTTGGTGTGCTCACCATTATTCCATTCGCTTAAAATATCTGTAGCCACGGCTGCGCCGCTACCGCTGGCGATAGCATACTGGCTTCTCCATCCCGCAAGTGTTCCCGCAACATATAATCCAGGTCTTACCAGGTGATCATCATTCTTTAGTTGAATCCTGTTTTTGGAGGTTTTCGCCTTTTCATGCGGAATTAGATATTGCTCCAGACCTTTTATTCTGAATGGACTGGCATAACCCGTTGCGATAACCAGTATCATGGAGCTGTATTCAGATTTGTTAGTAATGACCCTGAAGCCGCCATTTATTTCCTGAATCTCCTTCACCTTTTCTCCTGAGATCTGCTGCATTTCAGGATAAACTGCAGCGAGGTGATCAACACCTTCTTTTAACACATCACCCCCTTTGGTCCCCGGCGCAATTCCGAAGACATTTTTCAACAAGGCAGACTGTAAATGCGATGATCTTTGGTGCAGAATGATTCCTGCTTTTTTGTTCTTCGCAAAGTCCTTCTGTAAACCAGAACCTACGACCATCGCACAGGAAAGTCCGGCAGCACCGCCACCTATGATCAACAGATCAAAATCCATAGGATTATTGGTGTTTTTTTGAGATCGTCCTTGAAACTAAAAGTATGACCATAAGAACGATCACACAAAGACTGGCCAGCATTACGATCAATGCATTAGCACTGTCGCCGCTGTTTATGTCCTGTAGATCGAGTGCACTGGCGCTCACCCCTATAAATGCAAGGGCTAAAAATATAATGGTATAAATAAAATACTTCATGAGAATAAGTTCTGAATATTTGCTGCGAAAAGCTTCACGGCGATAGCAAGTAGTATCACTCCAAAAACCTTTCTAATCACATTAATACCCTGAGATCCAAGAATCTTCTCGATCCTTGAGGAAGATTTTAGAACCAGGTATACAAATATAATATTGATAAAGATAGCAACAATGATATTTACCGTTTCATATTCTGCCTGAAGCGAAACGAGAGAGGTCATGGTTCCTGCTCCGGCGATCAATGGAAATGCCAGAGGAACAACCGAAGCCGTTTCTGGTGCGTCATCCTTATAAAGACTAATGCCCAGAATCATTTCTAATGCCAGAAAGAAAAGAATAAAAGAACCTGCCACGGCAAAAGAATTAACATCTATTCCAATCAGGTTCAGGATCTCTTTTCCAAGGAAAAGAAATACCACCATAATGACTCCCGCTACAATAGAGGCTTTTTCACTTTGTATATGGCCTACCTTTTTTCTTAGATCGATAATAATCGGTATATTCCCAATTATATCTATCACTGCAAAAAGCACCATCCCCGCCGTGAATATCTGCTTGAAATCTAATACTTTAAACATAACTACCTGTTTTCAAAATTGGCGGCAAAAGTACTTCAACTTATCTGATTGACAATCGGGTAGCCAGGTTAAATTTATGTAAATTTTATCGGCTTAATTCTTCGCCTTAAAACATAGAAAATTATCTTTGCGACATGTTTCAATTAGGGAAGACTTTAGTATCTGAAGAGATCATTAAAAATGATTTTGTGTGTAACCTTTCAGCCTGCAAGGGTGCCTGCTGCATCGATGGTGAGGCTGGAGCTCCGGTAGAGCCTGAAGAAAGGGCCATAATGGAAGAAATTTATCCTAAAGTTAAGCCCTACCTTAGAAAAGAAGGTATAGAAGCGATCGAGAAACAGGGGGTTTATATCACCAGAGAGAATGGCGAGATAGAAACTCCGCTCATTAATGAGGCAGACTGCGCATATGTTACGTTTGATGATAGAGGCACCGCTTTATGCGGAATTGAAGAAGCATACAATCAAGGCGATATCGACTGGAAAAAACCGGTTTCCTGCCATCTTTATCCGGTAAGGATACAGGAATACTCAGCATTCTCTGCAGTGAATTATCATAGATGGGAGATTTGTGATGATGCCTGTAGCCTGGGAGCAGAATTACAGGTGCCTATTTATAAGTTCGTAAAAGATGCACTTATTAGGAAATTTGGTGAAGACTGGTACAACGAACTGGAGGTGATCGCTAAAGAAATTCAGCCAAAAAAATCCTGAAAAAATATAATTTACAGTCGCTTACACGACATATTTATAGAAATTTTAGCTATATTTATTCATCAATTTGAAAAGAAGATCTATTCTTTTCAATTCTCCCCCCGTAGAAATTTTATAAATAACAGGAAATTATGTACTCCTGTTTTGACTAAATGATAATCACAGAATTATAGCTTCATCTATCCCACAGATTTTTATAGGTGGACCAACCAAAAAATTAATTCTGTTTTCTAGAAAACCGGTAAAGTTTTTACCGGTTTTCTCTTGGAACACCACCCCGTTTTAGCCAGATTTGCACACTATACCGGCTCTTTTCAATGTACACTTACTAAATCCTTCCTTCTGCAGTTTATTTAATTATCAACATTTTATAAAACACTGTTTTACAGTATTTTAAATCTCATGTTTTTCATTTCACTATAAAAACTGAGGTTTAAGCTGTGTTGAAAACTTTGTTGAAAACGTTTACACCTATTTCTTTCTTTATGTGTCTCATTTTTAAATATTTGTTAAAGACTTTT